>NZ_LECT01000044.1:300000-588433 GCF_001027925.1 Rhodopirellula islandica
TTTCACGGTCTCTGCGGAGACATCTTCGGACAGCAGCACGGGGCCTGGCTGCACGCAGTTGACTCGAATGTTTGCGTTGTTGGCTCCGAGTTCCACCGCCAACGACCGAGTCATGACTTCGATCGCCCCTTTGCTGGGAAAGTACGCGGCGTGTTCCGCGTAAGGTCGCACCGTGGCCCAGTCACCCAGGTTGATGATGCAGCCACCACGGGACTGCGTGACCATGTGACGACCGGCGGCGCGAGCGCACAACAGCGAGGCGACGGAGTTGATTTGGAAGTACCGCCGGATCTCGTCCCCGGTGATGTTTTCCAATCGCGTGGGGGTCCAGATCGCAGCGCTGTTGACCAGGATGTCGAGCCGGCCAAAGTGCTGGTGCGTTTGATCGATGATCGCATCGCAGGTCGCGTCTTCTTCGAGTGAACCTTGCGTCACAATCGCTTCTCGGCCGAATTGTCGTTGCCACTGCGAGGCGGCTTGCTCCGCTTCGTCAACGCTGGTGTTGGCGTGCAGGGCCACATGGCATCCACGCCGCGACAGCTCTTCCGCGATGACACGTCCGACTCGCGGTGAACCACTGCCCGTGACGATGGCAACCGGATCATCCGTTTCGAAAACGCCTTGCAATCGTGAACGACGAGTGGTGGTTTCCACCTCAGACGCTCATCTCTTCGCACGAACCGGTGACATCGAAACCGAGGTCGCGAATCATGTCGTAATCTGCTTGAGGTGCTTGACCTTGCGTCGTCAGGTAATCGCCCACAAACACGCTGTTGGCAACGTACAGTCCCATGGGTTGCAGCTGACGCAGGTGCAGTTCACGACCGCCGGCGATTCGTAGTTCACGATCCGGGTTCACGAACCGGAACATCGCCAGGGCTTTCAGCGCGTCTTGAGGCGTCAGAGCCTCGGTGCCTTCCAGCGGCGTGCCGTCGATCGCATTGAGAATGTTGACGGGAATCGATTGCACACCGAGTTCGTTGAGATCGAACGCCATCGACACGATGTCGGACTTGGATTCGCCCATGCCGATGATGCCACCGCTGCACATTTCCATGCCCGCATCGCGAACGTGACGCAGCGTTTGAACGCGGTCTTCGTAGGTGTGCGTCGTGCAGATCTTTTCGTAATGCGATTCGCTGCTGTTCAGGTTGTGGTTGACTCGGTCGACACCACAGGCCTTCAGCCGTGCCGCTTGGGATTCATCCAGCAAGCCCAAGCAGGCGCAGATGTCCAAGTCGTATTTCTGTTTGATCTCGGGAACGATCGCTTCGACCGCTTTCATTTCGCGTTCATTTGGCCCGCGAGCGGAGATCACCAAGCAGTACGTCTTGGCACCTCGCTCTGCCGCAACTTTGGCGGCATCCATCAACGCGTCGCGTTTGAGAATGTTGTACTTGGGGACGGGCGCGTCGGAGACCTTGGATTGGCTGCAGTAGTGGCAATCCTCAGGGCACAATCCGCTCTTGGCATTCATCAAGAAGTACAGCTGAACCGTGTTGCCAAAGTGCTGATGGCGAATTCGATAGCCGGCCGAGATGATCGCGGGCACATCCAGGTCAGACGCTTCCAGCATTCCGAGCGCTTGCTCACGCGTGATCGGCGTGCCGTCGAGGACCTGTTGAGCCAACGCGTCGTAGTATCCCGGAGGCGAAAACGCACCGGCGGACGATGACGTGTCGGCAGTGTCCGGGGCAGCAACAGAATCGGCAGCACTGGAGTCAGCAACGCTCATGGAACCAGGGGGTCAGCGGGGAAGGAGATGGAGGAAGATCAGGACGTGATTTCGACCCGCATCGTCGGCGTTTGGTCTGCCGTCGACAAGGCGGGGCGTTCCGCAGTGGGAGTTTCTGGGGCCGCCAACGCCAAAATCTGGTCCAACTGCTGCCGCAACTCGATCATCTGATGGCGGCTCAGACCTTGTCCGATCAAGCTCGCTGCGTGCAGGCCGACGATCACCAACAGAGAAATTGGCACCATCCACAGCCCCGTCATCGAGGCACCGAGGCTCCACTGCACGTATGCGATCAGCAATCCGCCACACAGGATCAATGCCATGGCAAAATAGAGAAACATGCAGAACGTCCAGATTTCAGGTCTCGGCGAGAACCGGCCAAACAGCTGACAGTTCACGTCCGAGGCATTGTCCGGCGAGGCCCCTGCTGGCACCGAATGGTCGCTGAGGTGGGGCAATTCCGCGTTCCCAGACGACTCGGGACGCACATCGCTGAACTGGATCGACAGGTGCGGGGACCAAAACCGAGTTTCGTTCCGTGGCGGAGCGATTTCCAGGCACTTGCCCGCCGCGACAGCTCGCGTGGTGGGGCCCAGAGTGGCAATGGCCGTGCGGACCCCCGCCACCATCGCGTCGGATGGGACCGGAAAGTCCATAGAGAACGTGGGTTGCATTTCAAGAGGGGACATCGTGCCAAATCCAAATTGACGGACGCTAGGGAACTGCTCGCCATTGTGGCTGGTGAACGGAATGGAGGCAAATGCAACCAACTGAGCCGCCATCGGTGGGATGCGGTCCGTTGTCGGCTCGGTAGCTTGTTTGTCAGGCCGTTGCCCGCGACACTTCGCCGCCTCGTCCCTTCTTTTTCCGCTCACTGAGACGCAACCGTGCAGGACTACCGTCACACCAAAATCATTGCCACGATCGGACCAGCAACCGAGTCCCCCGAAAAATTGGCGGCGTTGATCGAAGCGGGTGTCGATGTCATGCGGCTCAACATGGCTCACGGAACTCCCGAATGGGTCGGCGAAATCGTCGCCCGAATTCGAGCGGTCTCCAAGCAGATTGACCGTCATGTTGCGGTGATGATGGACGTGAAAGGCCCTGAGATTCGAACCGGTGCGGTCGCTGCACCGATCGATCTGAAGACCGGTGATGAGCTGGTGCTGTTCACCGAAGACTGTCCCGACCAATCGGCGGTGGAGTCCGATGGAACGCCGCGGGTTAGCGTGAACTATCCCGGTCTGCCCAAGGCGATTGATTTGGACAGCACCATCTTGGTCGACAGCGGATTGCTGCACTGGCACGTGGTCAGCAAGGACGCCACGACGGTCCGCTGCCGCGTGATCACAACCGGCGAATTGGACTCTCGCCGGCACATCAACCTGCCCGGCGTCCAAGTCAACTTGCCTGCGATCACGGACAAGGACCGAACGGACTTGGTCGCGGGGATCCAAGCGGGCATCGACTTCGTTGCACTGTCGTTTGTTCGCCAAGCGGCGGACGTCGACTCACTGCGAGAGTTCTTGGTCCAGCACGATTCGCCCGCCCGCATCATTTCGAAGATCGAGGACCAAGCTGGCGTTCGCAACATGAAGGCGATCATCCGGCAATCCGATGCCATCATGGTCGCCCGCGGGGACCTCGGCGTCGAAATCGATTACCACCGCCTGCCGCTCGTTCAAACCGAGCTGATTCGTGCCTGCCAAGAAGATGGCAAACCGGTCATCATCGCCACGCACTTGCTCGAGTCGATGATTCATTCCCCGGTTCCAACCCGCGCGGAAGTGTCTGACGTTTCCAACGCGATTCGCGAACAAGCCGATGCGGTGATGCTGTCCGGGGAAACCACCACGGGCAAATACCCGCTGGAATCCGTCGGTGTGCTGCAAAACATCGTTGCCAGTATCGAGCCAACCGTCAGCCGTCAATTGAACTCGAAGATCGTGCTCCGTGAGCCAAAGTCAATGATGCTGCGATCGGCATGCACGTTGGCGCAGGAAATGGGCGACTCGGGAGTCGTTGTCTTCACCCGCAGCGGTTTTTTGGCCTATGTGCTCGGTGCGCTCCGGCCTCGTGGCGTGCCAATCTTTGCCTTCACCGACGTTGAACACACGTTTCATCATCTGATGCTGCCTTGGGGTGTGGAGCCGTTCTTCATGGAGTTTTCGGAGGATCACGATCAAACGATCACCAACGCGTTGGATGTCCTGAAGGAAAGTGGTTGGTGCAAACCAGGCGTTTGGTTGGGGGTCATCACCAACGCTCTGGCCGACGAAAAGATCATCGACACACTGCAACTCCGCCAGGTTGAGTAGCCAGTCTGCGAACCGTGGTGGATGATTCCATCCACGGCTCCGGTTCACGGTTTGGTTCGTTGCCGGTTTCCGAAATACGAGTTCGTTTGGCGGGGATTTGGCACGCCCGTTGCATTTTTGAAGCTCCAGCTCGACGCCGTCTGTCAGTTTGACATCCCGCGTTGAGCAAGATTCTTTCAACAAACTTTGCTTGCACACTTGTGTGAACGGAGGATCAAAAATGTTAGCGACACGTTGGGAACCTTGGAACGAATTGAACCGCCTTTCGCGTGAGATGGACCGACTGTTCACTCGCGGTGTTCCATCCGGCACGTCCGCAATCACCTTCCCAGCTCTGAATGTCTGGGAAGACGACGGCACGGTGTATGTCGAAGCGGAATTGCCTGGATTTGAAACCGAGCAGCTTGAAATCGACGTCGATGCGAACCAGCTCACGCTCAAAGGCGAGCGATCTGCGCCGGAGATGGAAGGTGGAACGTGGCACCGCCAAGAGCGTGGGTTCGGTAGCTTTCATCGAATGATGGAGTTGCCCGCCGACATCGACGCCGAGCAAGTCTCGGCGGACTTTCAATGCGGCATCCTCAGGATCACGCTCCCCAAAAGTGAAACTGCCAAACCACGCCGAATCGAGGTTCAGTCGAGCTGATCGGTTGGCTCGTCCTCGACCCACCCCCCTTTTTTGATTGATTGGAGAAACTCATGAGCACTGCCATGACGACCCATTCCAATGGGTCAGAAAACAAGACGACCACCATGGCTGGTCCCAACACCCGTTCCAACGAACGCACCCAGAACCCCCGTCGCGGCACGACGTTCACGCCGCGATTTGATATCTGGGAAGGCGAGCAGGAGTTGACGCTGTTGGGCGATTTGCCCGGTGTCGATCCAGCGGACCTGGACGTCCAGTTTGAGAACCGGTTGTTGACCATTCGCGGTTCAGTCACGCGCCATGCAGCACCGGATTCCTACCTGCAGTCGGAGTACGAAGTCGGCGACTTCCAGCGAAGCTTCACGATCGGTGAAAAAATTGATGCAGCTGGGATCACGGCGGAGATGAAAAACGGTGTGCTGACCCTGCATCTGCCGAAATCCGAAGAAGCCAAGCCCCGACGCATCCAGGTTCAGGCAGGCTGAAGCCTGTGACCGAAGGAACGAAGGGTGTGTCCATGAAAAAGACCGTGCGGGATGACCGCACGGTCTTTCGTGGGGGAGCCTTCGTTTGAGGCTGCTGTCAAGGCGACGCAAGCCAGCTCAGTGGATGACCTTCATCGTCCGCAGTGCTTCTTGAATCTTCGATTTGGTTTCGTCGCAAACGTTGCTCAGCATGGGCTGGATCGGGCCCGTGTTCGCAACGCCGGCGAGTGCGACCGCTTCGTGCAAAACCCGAATCGGGTGAATGCCATCGCGAAGGTTTTCCAGCGGGAGGAAGTACTGGCGGATGGATTCCGCCATTTCCATGTCGCCGCCTTGGATCGATCCCAGCATATCCATGCTCTTGCGAGGCGCGACGCACACGCAGCCGCTGGTGAACCCGGTGATGCCGAAGTCACGCAAGTGAATGATTGCGGGCTGTTCGCCAATGCCGCTGACGATTCGTTCGGCGGGGAAGACGTCGAGGACTTCACGCAGGTAGTCGTCTTCCGCGGGATTCTCGCGAACAACCGCGTACTTGATCCATGAGATGACGCCGTCATCGTCGAGTGACTTCAGGTCGTCAGGTGACAACCATCGGTCGTGCTTCAGATAAACGACAATGGGCTTGCCGTACTGTTCGGACAACTTTCGGATGCCCGTTGCGATGCCTGCCGAATCGACAATGTCGCGAGAAGGCAACAGCATCGCGGTCCCGAAATCAAATTCTTGCAGGATGTTGATCTGGTCCGAGGCAATTCCAAAAGACGGGCCAAACGATGGCACGACGGTGGTGTCTGGTCCTGCGGAGTCGGAAATCATCCCCAGCAAATCGTCGAAGTCAGCCAGGCTGGTGTGGTAGAGCACCGCGTTGCCACCGTACAGCAACGAGCGAACGCCGCCCGCTTCGAGGAATCGGATGATCTTTTCGTTTTCGTCCGCATCGATTTGATAGTCCGCATCACGAGCCAACGGTGGCACGGCAAAGACAGATTCAGACAACAGGTTGGGATTGAACGGTCCGGTTTTCATGGTGGGAACTCAGAGGACGGGAAACTTGGTCGGTGGGGGCCCGTTGGGAGACAACGCGCGGGCGACGATGCGCCGGTGACAGGGCAGTCCGGCAACGGGCGGGGAAGAACACTCAAATCTTGGCCCACAAAGTAACTCCTTCGTCACGCCGAAGCGACGGGAGCAGCGGCCGGAGACGACGAATGGGGCGGGAGGTCTCCGCCCCATGTCTTGGCTGGTGTTTCGATGTTCGCGGTCTGGGCCGATCGAAAATGACGCCCCGAACGAAGGGGAGGTTTGGGCGGGTTGTGCGATGTTGCGAAAATGCAACGCCTGTGTGTTTGGCGGGACGGTCTCGGCAAAATAGTGAGTTTGCGACTCCAGGGAGGTCGCAAAAGTGTCGTTTTTCGCGGGTTTTTTCTGCAAATGGCTCAAGTCTTGCCTACTCTTATTTGTGCGGCTGTTTTGGGCCCAAGGATGCCTGCCGCGCCAACGGCTTGCCCTTTCCTTTGGGTTCGCCATTGCAACAATCCGGCTGTGACTCACGGTTTGTGCACCTGTCGTCTCGATCCATCGAGACCTGGGTGCCACGCCTGGGTTTTCCTTTTTGAGACATGCCACCATGACCGTTTCGACTCGTATCGGCCTTCGCCTCAAAGACCTCTGTTTGAATGAACGTATGAATCACTCTGTCCTGTCATCGAAATTTGCCAAACTCTCGGCGCTGAGTTGCCTGTTGGCCGCTGGAACCGCATCGGCTCAGGATGCGTGCTGCTTCACACCGCAATATCGCTTGCAATCTCAGACGATCATGCAGCCCGAAGTGGTCGAACGCATGCGTCTGACCTATGAAACCCAGTACGTCGAAGAAGAGGTCAAAAGCTATCGGCCGGTCTTGAAGACCCGGGTCGAAGAACGCGAAGTCACGGTCCCAGAAACCGTCACCGAAACCGCGTTTCGCGAAGAACGCTACACGATCTACAAACCGGTCACGGAAACTTCGTACCGCGAAGAAACGGTCACGCAAACCCGGTACGTCAACGAGACCGCCGAACGCGAAGAACGTGTCACGACTTACCGTCCCGTGACCGAAACGCAGATGTACCAACAGCAGTACCAGGTGCAACGCCCGGTCACCGAAACGCAGATGGTTCAGCAGCAGTACATGGTTCAGCGACCGGTCACTGAAACCCAGATGCAAACCCAACAGGTCACCTCGTACCGACCTGTCACAACAGTTCAGCAGCAAACGGTCGACGCGGGTGGTTACGTGCCACAAACGACCGTCACGCCGAGCCAATTGCAGTACGGTTTGGGCTGGAACCCACGGGCCTACTACAAGCCTGGTCCGCTCGGGTTGTTGGCGTATCCGCGTGGTGCGGCGACCGCAGTGCCCGTGGTCACACCGCCGCAGGTCCAGACTCAAATGGTCTATCGTCCGAACTACATCAATCAACAAATTGCTCAAACGCAATACATGCCGGAAGTGCAGCAAGTCCAGCGTCCGATCCAAGTGACCCGGATGCAATCCGAAATGGTGACGCAGAACGTGCCGGTGACCGTGCAGCGAATGCAAACCGAAATGGTCACGCAAAACGTGCCCGTGCAAACGACGAAGATGGTTCCTCAGACGACTGTGCGAAAAGTGCCCTACATTGTGCAGCGTCCTGTGACGGAAACGTCCACTCGGAAAGTGCCAGTGCAAAGCAAACGTTGGGTCGCTGAAGAAGTGGTTCGCAAGGTTCCCGTGCAAACCAGTCGCGTGGTCTACAAGACTCGTCGCGAACCGATCACGGTGAAGTACTACGAGCAAGAAGAAGTCGTGCAAGTCGTTCGTCGGCCGGTTTCGGTTCCGCGATACCAAAAGTATCAAGTCCAGCAAATGGTCCCGCGGACCGTCGTCGAACGTGTGCCGTTGTCGTACGTCGATCCGTTCAGTCCCGCGATTACAAATGGTTACTCATCGTTCCGTCCGATCGTCGAATCGGCACCCTATTCGTCGAGTTACCCCAGCACTTCGAGTTACCTCGGTCCCTCGGTCATCACCGAGCCCGGTTCAGTGACCAGTTCACGACCCATTTTGGATTCGGAAGAAACGCAACTCGATGCTCCTTATCAGTTGGATGAGTCCGAGCCCAGTTCCACGATGGGCAAAGTCGAATTTGATGCCCCGGAACCGGATTCCAACAGCGACCTGCCCGACAACTACGACCACATGTTTGATCCACAGGATTCAGACGAAGTCGAACAGCCTCAATTGGATGACAAAGAGGCCAGTTGGAAACGTCGCGGAATCGAGGGCCAACCCGCCAGTGTCCGCAACATTTCGCACCGCGTTCGCTGGAACCCAACCTTCGCTCGTGAGTTGTAAGTTCACAGGCAAAACAGGGTTCTTCCAAACCAGTTGACGCATCAAAAAGGCGAGTCTTTCGGGACTCGCCTTTTCGCGTTTCTTCAGGTGTCTCGGTCGAGAGTGGCTCTTTCGAAAGCCGCCACGGTGGCGATCACCGATGGTGGCATCCAGCGCTCAGCGATTCATCTGTTCCATCGTCAGGTCATAAATTTCATCGGCGTCCAGCACCAATGAATTCGACGTGAAGAGCTTGGCGATCGCGGCTTTGTGTGTTCGCATCTTCAGTCCACCCACGCCGATGGGACCGTAAGCGACTGGGCCGTCCGCCTGGCTTTCGTGCAGCGGTTTGGACTTGTCGAACGCTTCGACGCCGCCCAGGCCGGCGGGTGGGACCGCATTGAGGTCGATTGCAACCCGCAACTTGGTCAGGCCGAGGATCAGTTCTCTGGACGCCAGTTCCACGCCGGCCGCTCCACTGGCGATGATCACATCGGCGCGTTCCAGCAAGGCTTTCAAGTCGTCTTCCTTCTCGGGTGCGGCGGCTTCCAGGTTGCCGGATCGGACGTGGACGCCGATCTCTTGGCAGGCGGTCTCGGCGCGGTTGAGCGAACGGCTGGTCAGCAGCACGTTGGCGTTTTGCCTCGCCAGCATTTGAGCAACACGCCTGCCAACGGGACCGGTGCCGCCCAGGACCACGGCGGTGCAGCCATCCAGTGTCACGTGCTTGGAGGCGGAGGCCACCGCAGCGGCAGCGGTGGTGTTGCATCCGGAAGCGTCCAGCATCACCGAAACGCGAACGGGGCCAAAGAAAGCTTTTTGAACACGGCGAAAGATTGCTTCGGCTTGAACCACATCGTTCCCGCCGATGAACAGAGCGGAGTGTTTGAGGTCGTCACCACCACGAGTGAACATGGCGCCGTGTACCAGTGATTCGACCGAGTCCGCTTGCACACTGCCATACTGGAACAAGTGGTCAACGCCCGCGTCCACGGCGACAACCGCATCGAACGAACTGGGGTGAGGATCCACGTCCAGTTGAAAGAGGATGTTCTTGGGCATCGTCGTCACCAGTGTGCAGAAAGATGGGTTCGTAGAAGACAAAAGAAAAGCTTCGGGCTCACGCCCGAAGCTTGTTCGTCATTTTGCTTTGGACCAAGTGTTGGCTCAGAAGCCCTTGAAGGGGTGAGCAGCGGTGTCCTTCTTTGCCAGCATGTCGTCCACAGTCGGTTTGCCTTGCATGGCCGACTTGAGGGCGTCCTTGGTGGCTTCGTAGTTGTACTTGTAGATCTTTTCGTCGTCTTCGGCGGCGGGGTGAATGAACACACCACAAACGCAAACCAGATCTTCGCACTGATCCTTTGGAATGATGCCTTCGCTGACAGCGTCGGCAACCGCTTGAGCGACGGCGGCTTGAGCAGGTCCGAACATTTGCACGGCTTGCTTCATGCCTTTGATCGTGACTTTGGTCACCATCACGGTCGATGGCTTCACAGCCACGTTGGGCTCGAGCACGGCCAACAGGTTTGTGTGACCTTCGCTTTGATTGGCCAATGCGTTGGCAAACGCTGCGCCGACGGGTCCGTCTTTGCTACCGATCATCAGATCGATGTGAGAAATTTCGTTGCCGTCACCGACGAGGGATTCACCAATGTGGAATTGCATGACAAGATGCCTTTGGAGAGGGGAAACAAACGCCCAAAGATTTACCGGTGGGAACACATGGTCCTTACCCCACACGCAGGATGAACACACCAATGGCGATGGGTGGGTCGGGCAGGTTGAAAACGGTAACAAACCCCTGCGACGGTGAGAACCGCCCCGCAATTCTGTTGGTGGGGGCGTCGGTTCGATGGGCCGCCCAATCGCTGCGTCGTGGGCAGCCTAATTCACGGCTCATTGGCCTGGATTGGTTCGGCGATTCCGACACCCGAATGGTTTGCGACCGATTCCATGCATTTCAGTCGGACCAGGAACCCTCGCGAAATCTGTCCGAACAGATCGATTCGGTCGCGAATTTGCACGCCGCGAGAGTGGTCCACGTGGGTGGGCTGCAGGTCGCCGGGGCGGCGAATCCGTGGGAGGGCTGGAACCGCTTGCGTTCCCTTGTTTGCAAACTGGCCATCGAATCCGGCGTCGATGAGTTCCCGGTGACGATTCCTCTCACCTACCAGTGTTCTGCCGGGCGGGGCTGTTTGGCGGGAGCTGCCGGCGAGGACGCACCTCTGGCGGATTGGGTGGACGGGGCATCTGGCCGATCCATCGACTGGCTGTGGAAGCAAATCGGCTCGACCGGCGGTTTGGGAATTCGTCGGGTGCTGCCAGAGGACCTGTCGATCGCGACATCGGGCGACGGATGGTTGCAACAACGGGTTCACGGTCGCTCGTACGGGCTGGTGGCCATTGCGGAATCCGATCAGACACGGGTGCTGGGGCTGTCTCGCGGGCTCCATCACCGGTCCGGTGACCGGCCGTTTGTCTACTCGGGTTCGCGAGGCCCGATCTTCGAGGGGGGTGGCGCTGATCCCGGCAACGTGCCTTGGCGGTCGCTGCAAGTTCTGAGTGAACGAGTCGCACGGGAGTTTTCCCTTCGCGGACTCTTCAATCTCGACTTCATTCGTGACTCGGCAGGTCGATGGTGGTTGCTGGAACTGAACCCTCGTCCCAGTGCATCGTGCGAGATCATCGAGCGTTGGGCCACCGAGGCCGGATGGTTGTCTCCGGATCACTCCCTGATGCGAATGCATCTGGACGCCATTGATGGACGCGATCAGACGGATCTGCTGGCTTGCCGATCGAGTTCCGAATGGTTGCACGGTCGGAACGCATCCGCTCAGTGGGTCAAGCGAATCGTGTTTGCCAATCGAGATGTCTTGGTCGACGTCGAGAAAATTCAAAAGCAGTTTCGCGCAGATTCGATCGCCGTGGAACTGGCGGACCTGCCCTCGTCGTCCACCGCCTTTGTGAAGGCAGGCGAACCGATCCTGACGGTGTTGCTCAGGAAGGATGACCGCGCAAAAAGAATGGCCGCGGCGCAGTTGCGCCGGGCCATTCGGATCGTTCAGGGTGCAAGGTGAACTACTTCCGTAGCAACACGGCCCAATCTTGATCGGCGTCGGCGGGAGGATTGCCGATGTTGACCGAACCGCCGCCCGAAACGGTTTTGACGGAACCCGATTGCAGATCGCCCCCGCTGCGGGCGTTGTACCACTGCACTTGGAACTCGCCATCGGCATCACTCAGGTCGATGGACGTTGTGCCTCCGTTTGGCAAATACACCACGTACACCTCACCAGTCTTCGCCAAGCAATACTTCGAATTGTCGTGCTTGTCGTTGCCAATCAGTTCGTCGGCGTTGGTCATGTCCCAAAACGGGATCGAGTTGTTTTGGAAGAACTCAATCGCGATCCGGCACGCGTCCCAGCTCTGATCGCGACTTCGCCAATCTTCGCACGCAAGGTCGTTCTCGTCGTATTGATAGCCGAAGTAGTATTCGACTCCGCCACCACCACCCATGAAGTTGCCCCACAAGGTTTGCTTGCGGACTTCATGTTGGGTGTAGGTCATCTTTCCGGTTTTGTCGTGGCCGTCGTAACCGCGGTAACCAAGGTCGGGACACTGGCCGTGGGCGGCCGATCCCGATTCATCAAAGGCAACCACCCAAGGTTTGCCAGCCTCGCGTGATTTTTCACACCACTTCACGGTTTGTGAGTGAGTGTCCTTGATGTGGCTGTTTTGCAGTGACACGCCAGTCAGGTTGGACTTGTCACCAATCAAAGCATCGTACTTGAGGTCTTGCTGACCGGGGTAAGTGTGCAAGACGCGATGGTGCCCGTAAGGGTCCATTTCTTCGATGTAGTTCAGCATCGCGAGATGTTCGTCGGCGGTTTGCGTGGTCTCTTCGGAAAGGTTCCAGTTCAATGCCAGGTTGTGACTGAAGCGAGCGATGATTTCTCGCAAGTACAACTTTCGCTGCGTGCCGAGTTTGCCACCATCGAGCGATTCCGGTTTGTAGCCGTTGGACTTTTGACCTTGGCGATGGTCATCGTTCTCGGTTTCCTGCAACTTGAAATGCAGGTACATGCCGTTTTGGGTTCCGTGGTCAAAGACGATGCCCCACTGGTCCAGTTTGCTGCAGTCATAATGCAGTTTGTCGTCACGCTGGATGAAAGGCCAAACGTTGTCGCCGTCTCCGCCTGCGTTGTAGGTCAAGAATGAAAACGCATTGCAGCCTTTCGATGAAAGGTAGTTGACCGCACCGATCAAACCCTTGCCTTGGCCGTCTTTCCAGGTTGGGTCGCCACGTCGCCAATCGCCAATGTGTGGTGCGTACTTCTTCAAAGGCACCCTGCCCGGTTTGCCAGCAACGGTCCCGTCGAACTCAGCGTAGCCCAGCAAGGTTTCAGGCGCGTCGGCGCCGGCTTTGAGGAAGTACGTTTCACTGCCCGCGAATTGCAGGTGAGGTTTGTTGACGTATTGCAAGCGTCCGTGAGCACGCAAGTCACGACCGGACTTGTTGGTCTTGGCGACGGTGAACTTCCCCGTCTTTCCGTCGAAGGGTGCCAATGCTGCTGAGGAGGCATCTCGATCAATCGAAGCGTTCTTGCCTTTGACGAATCGAACGGTGTAGGTCCAGGTTCCCGTTTCATCTGGAGCAAAGTGAGCACGCCACTGAGTGCCTGATTCTGCAGACGAATTCGCGGCATCGCCATTGGCGGCGAAGTATCCCGGGACCAAGTGCTGTTTGCCGCTCTCGTGTTGAAACTCGACATCCAATCGATAGTCCAAGAATGGGTTCGGAGCGTTGTCTTTCTCGTGAGCATACGGACCATCGAGTGTCAGCGTGATCTTGTGCCACATGCGTTTTTCGCCACTGACTTTGACCGTGCCGTCGCCATCCTTTTCGCGAGGCATTTGGAGCGGTTGATCGCTGACCGGTTTGGTGGGACTGCCGCTGCGATCTTTCGAATCGGACTTGGCAGACGCTTTCGCGACGGACTGATTATTCTCTTTCGCGAATTTGGCTGCGACCTTGGCGGTCGCAGCATTCGCGGGAGTGAACGTCAATTCGCTCCAGCGTGCTCGGCTGAACTCTTGGCCGTCTGCCGATGCGATCTGAGAAGTGACTTCTAATTCAGCACCCTCGGTGACCTGGACGTTCGCAAAGGTTTTGTGGAACTGTTCGCCTTCGGCGTAAGTCTGGTCAGCCAATGGGCAAGTGAACGAACCGATGGACTCTTTGTCAGCAGACAGCGTGTAGGTCGATTGGCCATCGTTTTCTCCCACGGCCTTCAACGTGATGTCATAGCGGCCGCTAGGAAACGGAAACACCTTCTGTGCAGCAGCCTTTTTGTTGCGATCAGGGTTGATCGCCAACCATTTGCCTTGGTCCAAGTAGTAGCCATCGCTCTTGAATTCGAATTCTTTGGCGGGCAATGCAAGGGTTACTTTTTCGGAAGCTTGTTGGGGCTTCGCGGAAGGTCCCGCTGGGGGCCGTTTGAAATTTGGATCGGTGGTCATCAACCATTGGTCAAACTCGAACCCGTCTTCTCGCATCGAGAAGTGGATCTTGTGTTCGCCGGGCTCATGAATGTCCAGGAAGATCTTGCCTGGTTCGCCGCAGTGTTGTGCCTCGGTTCGCTGTTTGCTGTCCCAGTACCACGAATGTTTGCCTTGACACCATTGCAGACGTTGTCCCGATTCGGGCCAAGTCCCATCGAGGCCAACATGCAACCCGTTGTCTTCACCACCGGTCGAGTACGCTCGTACCCACACGTAGTAACGACCAGGAGTCTGCACGTTCACACGGTAGGTCAACACGGCCATTTTGCCGGGCTGCGGTGAAAAGTTGGTGCCGTGGATCAATTTGTCCGCGTGCGTGCGCCGTGTGTCAGGCAAAATTTCCAGGTAAGCGCCGCCGCTGGCGCTCTCCGCGTGCGATGGGTCTCCGTCAGGTTGGATCGAGGGAGTCGACTCTGCGGTTGTCAAATAGAAGGCGCGTTTGTCGGTGTTCGTTTGCGACGCGAAATCTTCCGCCTCGACTTTCACAAATCCTTTGGCTTCCTCGAACACTGTGTTCGGTTTTTGGGCCAAGGCGGTGACACAACAGGCAAACGTCATTGCCATTGCAACGACCGATTGCAGCACAAGAATCTTGCGTAATCTACACACTTGCATGATGGTGGAACTCCTCAAGGGGGGTGATGGGAGCGGACAATCTAGTTCAGTGGTTGCGGAATTGACAGCGATGGCTTTCAAGGTTGTTTCGTCGGTCACTGTCCACTACAAACGGGTGGTCAATTACGCCCCTTTTTTGCTCCCAACCAGAGACACAGTCATGGAAAAATACCTGGCGAACGTGAAGAAGTATGTCCCCAATCCCATCGAAGACGCGGTGGAATCCTTGGTCAACCACCTGCGGTTGGCCTTGGCAAACCGTGACTCGTCAACCGTTGCGGCAACCGACCCGGAAGAACTCGCCGGTATCAGGAGCGGTTACTGTTCAGTGAACTTGGACCTGACGTCCGAACAAGCCGACGCGGCCATCCAAAAGGTGTGCGAGATCATGAAGGGTGACAAAGCGAAATGTCGCGTCACGTTCTACTATTTGTTGGCACAGGAAAGCGATACCATGCACCGAGTGGCGGGATGATGATTCATTAACACGTTGAATTTTGGTGAGGTGTCGGTTCATGTTTTTTGCGAGTGACAATTGGGCCGGCGCCGCCGACCCGATTGCGGAATCCTTGAGTCGCCATGCGAAGGGTATGTCCCCCGCCTACGGGACAAGCGATCTGGATCGCCGCCTCGAACAACGATTCAATGAGTTGTTCGAAACGGACTTGGAAGTGTTCTTTGTCGGGACCGGTACCGCCGCGAATTCGCTGGCGCTGTCCGCCGTGAACCGACCGGGTGGGTTTGTGCTCTGCCACCGCGATGCTCATTTGATTGAAGATGAATGTGGGGCACCTGAATTCTTCACCTCGGGGGCTCGCTTGGCACCCGTGTCTGGTGATCATGGAAGGATCTGCCCGCGAGCCTTGCAGAAGCAATTGCGACGGTTTGACCCTAATTTTGTCCATCATGGACAACCGATGGCGGTCAGCATCACGCAAGCGACGGAAGTGGGCACGGTCTACAACGTTGATCAACTGAAAGAGATCAGCGGGATTGTTCACGAACACAAACTTCCGCTGCACATGGATGGGGCAAGATTCGCGAACGCACTTGTTCATCTGGACCTGACTCCGGCCGAGATGACTTGGAAGGCTGGCGTGGACGTGTTGTCGTTTGGTGGGACAAAGAATGGGTGTTGGTGCGCCGAGGCGATCATCTTCTTTCGCCCTGAGCTCGCCAAGCAGATGCCGTTCATCCGCAAGCGAGCCGCCCAGCTGTTCTCGAAAACGCGATTCATCGCCGCTCAGTTTCATGCTTACTTGGACGATGACCTCTGGCTGGGATTGGCCCGGCATGCCAACGCGATGGCCGCTCGATTGGCCACAGGGATTGAAAAATCGTCCCAGGCAGAACTGGCTTGGCAGAACGAAACCAACGAGGTGTTCGTGGTGATCGAGAAAGAACACGCCGAACGTCTGCAATCGGCAGGGGCACGCTTCTACGCCTGGCCAACCCCCAACGACTCCACCACAGACCCTCCCGAGGGGCATGGTATGTATCGATTCGTGACTTCCTTCTGCACGGATCCCGCCGAAATCGATCAATTCCTGGGTTTGTTGGGGTAGTCAGCTGCTGAGTCCAGATCGTGTCGTAGGTTTGATCGTACTCTCAAATGTTGGCACTCATCTCGCGGACTGATCCAAGCTCATGCCCATCGAATCCCTTCGTTTATTATTGGTCGAAGACAACGATTTGGATGCGATGTTCATCACGCGTGTGTTCGAACGCGCCACCGTGATCGATGCCCAAATTGAACGCGCCTCTTCGTTGGGGGAAGCGTTTGAAAAGCTCGGTCAAAGTGATTTCGACATCGTCCTGTTGGACTTGGGGTTGCCGGACAGCAATGGTTTGCAATCGATTCGAGCCATTCGCGAACGCACCACTTCGATCCCAATCGTGGTGCAAACCGGTGACGACAGAATCGAAACAGGATTTGCCGCGATCGAAGCAGGGGCTCAAGATTTCCTGTCCAAGCACGACTTGAAGGATCACTTGCTGACCCGTCTGACGGTCCATGCAATTCTGCGGCAACGGCAGATGCTCGAACTTCAGGAAGCTTCCCTTCGTGACTCCATGACTGGGATCGCGAATCGCCGCTGCTGTGACATCGAATTCAAACGCCGTTCAGAAATTCTCTCGCATGATGGTGTTCCATTTTGCGTGGGCATCGTTGACATCGATCATTTCAAATCGGTCAACGATTCAGGTGGGCACGATTTGGGCGACCGCGTGATTCGCCAAGTCGCACGAAGCCTTCGTGACACCTGCCGACCGAAGGACTTGGTGGCCCGGATTGGTGGCGAAGAATTCGCGGTGATCTTCTCGGACACCACGATCGATGAGCTGGGATCTCTTCAGCAAAAACACCGACGCGCGATCGAGGAATTGGAATCTCTCACAGAAGAGATCAAAGTGACCGTGAGCATCGGCGCCACCTGTGTGTTGGCATCGGACGACAACCGATCTGCCTTCCAACGCGCCGACTCTGCGCTGTACACCGCGAAGAAAGCCGGTCGCAATCAATGCCGAATTGAGACTGCGATTCGACCGGCGATCAACGGGCAGATTGCCTGAGCTTGTTCAGTTGCGAATGCCGAGTTTCGCTTCCATTTGCTCCAATGAAATGCCTTTGGTTTCCGGCAGCATCGTGAAGACCCAGAGTCCTTGCAGAATCATCATGAAGCAAAAGAACCCAAAGATCATCGACGGTTGGAAATGATCGACGACAGACGGGAATACCAATGTCAAAATCGCGGCAAAGATCCAATGAGTGAAGCTGCCCAGCGCCTGTCCCGCAGCACGGTGTTCGTTGGGAAAGACTTCTGAAATCAGCACCCAAATGACGGCCCCTTGTCCCATGGCGTGCGCCGCGATGAAAGCAAAAATACACGCGGGAACGATGGCAAACGTTTCGGATTGAAACGCGTAAGCGCAGGTGCCCAGCGACAGGACGTAGCCCACCGATCCGATCAGCAACAACGTGCGCCGGCCCAGTCGGTCGATCAAGTACAGCCCGACGAATGTGAAGATCAGGTTGGTCACACCAATCCCAATGGACTTCAGCAAAGCGGTCTGTTCACCCATCCCCGCCAATTCAAAAATGCGTGGCGAGAAGTACAGAATCGCGTTGATCCCGGAAAGCTGATTGAAGAACGCAACCAGGAACGCGATCGAAATCGGTGTGAACAATCGCCGACTCCAAAAGGGCTCGGCGGGCGTTGTGTCAGACTCCGCTCGGACGGACGCGACAATCTCGTCGACCGTCTGCTGGATGTCGGCTTCGGACGCCTCGGGACGCAACTGTTTCAGGACGGTCACGCCCGCGGACCGATCTTTCCGAATCGCGATCAGCCATCGGGGGCTGGCGGGCAGTTGGAAACACATGGCTGTGAAGATCAATGCCGGCAGGGATTCCACCGCCAACATCCATCGCCACGCGTTCTCGGTGACCCAGGACCCGATCAAGTAATTGGACGCAAACGCGACGAGGATTCCAAAGACAATGTTGAATTGGAACATCCCAGTCAGGGTGCCACGTTGTTCCGGCGGTGAGATCTCGGAGATGTAGAGCGGCGCAGCGACCGTTGAGATGCCAACTCCTAACCCGCCGATGAATCGAGCGAGCATGAAAGAGTTCATGCCGGTCGCGAGCCCCGACCAGATGGCCGACACCAAGTACAGGATCCCAATCCACAACAAGGTGTTCTTGCGCCCGAACTTGTCGGTGGGCCAGCCGCCTACCAACGACCCCACAACGGTTCCCCACAGGGCAGCGCTCAATGCGAGTCCGTGCTGAAAGTCTCCCAACGCCCACAAACTCTGAATGGCTTTCTCTGCTCCAGAAATGACAACGGTGTCAAAACCAAACAGGAATCCCGCCAAGGACGAAGTCAAACTCCACAAGAAAACGCGCTGGTTCAATTTCAATTGCCTGCTGTCGGAACGAGGAGGGACGCATCTTCGTCATGGGATCTGCCGCCGCTTCATGAGCAGATGGCAGCAGACCGCCAGCATGCGTTTCGTTCCAAGTCTAGCAAGACTTCATTCCGAAATGTGTGCTGCGGCCAACGCGTGCCCATGCGCCGCCGGTTCCGCAGGAGCATCCTCAAACGATGCGTTGCTCCGTAAACGAGTCAACTCTTTCGCGGCGTGGTAGCGAGACGCGATCCCGGGTTGTGGGTACAGTCCGCCTCCCAGCAGCAACAACGTCAGCAGCAAAATGGCGAATCGCTCAGCAGGCCGGGCTCGCATTGAAATCACGGTTCGGTTCTCGCAGCCGGTGAAGACGCGAAAGTAAGCCAGTAAAACCGCGACACCACAGAATGCAGTCGCGATCACCACCATGGTTCCCACCAGTGGATAAACCTCCACCGCACCTTCGATCAGCAATTCCATCCCGACAAATCCCACCGTCGCTGGAAACCCAATCGACGCCAGTCCTGTCAGCAAGAAGAAACCGGCCAGCATGGGCATCTGCGGGTACAGGCCATGGAATTCATCGAGTGAGATTCGTGAGATGCGAGCTTCGATGCATCGCAGTGTGATTCCAAACCCCGTCAGCGACATCGCCACCGACAGCCACAAACACAGCGCGCCGGTCAGACCGATTGGGGTGACCAGTTCCAAGCCCACCAAAATCAAGGAGGACTGAGACAGCAGCAAAAAGCAAAACATTCGGCGAGCATCTGATTGCACCAATGCCATCGCACCGGCATACACCGCGGTGAACAAGGACAACACCGCGATGCTTTGCAGCGCCCATGACGGAGCGATCGGCAGCACCAGACGCATCACCGCGTAGGCACCCACCAATGGAGTCGTGTGCAAGATCGCGGTGCCGAAGGTGGCTTTTTCAAATAGATCTGTCATCCACAAGTGCAGCGGGAAAATACCGCTTCGAAGCAGTCCGGCGGCTGTCAAAAACGCACCCGGGATCAGAACCGCAGATGAACTGGGATCGACCATTGTCAACCATCCGTAACCAACGACCAGCAATCCGGCGAACAATCCCATGTGCAAACAATAAATCCGGGTGCAGCGTTTGCGACGGCGCAATTCCAAGAAAGGAGGGATCGTCGAAGCGACGAGCAAAATGATCAAAGCCCAAGACGCTCGACAGCTGAACGTGGCCAAGACCAACGATTCGGATATCAATGCCAGTTCGAGTGAGAACCGGGGCGCCTTCGTGCGGAGCGTTGACAGCACGATGACCATGAAGATCAAAGCCGCCAATGGCAATTGAAAGGCACTCAGCTCGTCGATGACAAAGACATCCGGCGGAAAAATCCAGCGCAGAAACGCCCAATGATCATGGGCTTCGAAGGCGCCGATCATGGTGAAGTCCACCAATTCGCCGATCGTCAGCAACAACGTCACAACGCACACCACGACGGTGTCACGCAAGGCGCGTTCGCCATTGCCACGCCATTGCAGCCACAACACGCCGAGAAGCGGAACAAGGATCGAACACTCGATCCAGGGAAAATGCAGTTCAGACAACGGTCGAATTCCTAAGCGGCGGTGGAGATGTCTTGTGATGTGTCGTTGGCTAAGTCCGGCGAAGTCTCTTCCGTGTTTGCGTCCGGTTCCCGTGAAAGCCAACGAGTGATTTTTTGTTCGCACTCGTTGCAGGCGCGGAAACACTTCACAAACGGACCCGCGACCCAGCGGTCCAGGGCGATGTCCATGAAGCCGCGGTCGAAACCAAATCGGTAGCACCAACGTTGAGCGGATTGGGGCAGCCAACGCACGCCCGACCAAGACGGTTGCGTCAAACGCGAGCCGATCTTGTTTTCGAGGTCGTTGTAGTCACGAAGCAGTGTTGGAGCACGAAGCAACTGCATCGTTCGCAACGTCGCGTGGCCCATGATGTGAATCAACGCGAGATAACGGAGTCCCAGCCCAATTTCGACCACGATGATTCCGACCTGGGTGAGCGAGGCGTACGCCAGCGATGTCTTCACGTCGTTCTGAACCCGAGACATCAACGCGCCACCGATCGCAGAGATTGCTCCCAGTGACAACACCATCATTTGCAATGCGAGCGAGGCTTCAATCAGTGGGCTGAGTCGAAGCAACAAATAGGCACCCAAGTGCACTGACAATGCACCATAGAAAATGGCGCTCGAAGGAGTGGGGCCTTCCATTGCTCGCGGCAACCATCCGCTGAACGGAAACAACGCCGATTTCCCTGCCGCACCAATCAACAACAATGTGCCGACCAGCAACGCCTGAGAAGGCGTCACCGCTGCGGTGCCTTCGGGCCAGATCCCTGAACTCATCAACCCGCCAAAGTCACCTTCCCCCACCATGTGATGCATGGTGATCGCGGCGATCAACAAGGCGGCGTCTGAGAGTCGGTAGATCGTCCAGACGCGTTGCCCGTTGCGAACCGGATTTTCGCGTTCATGGAAGTAGGCGATCAACAACGCTGACGACAGACCGACCATCTCCCAACCAACGAACAGGGTCTCAATCGTGCCTGCCAAGGAGGACAGCACCATCCCACAATAAAAGATGGCATAGAACAAAAAGAACCGGGCAAAGCCTTGCTCGCGGTGCAGGTATCGCCGCGAGAATTCACCGACGACGCCGCACAAAACGCATGACAGCATTAAGAACGGAATGCTCAATCGATCGAAGGTGAACTTCAGATGGAAGTGAAACGCTTGCTCAGGAATCGTGACCCAGTTTCCAAATTCAATCGGGACGTTGCGAATGCCGGTCGCCAACATCGCGATCAAAATCGCGATGGCTGGCAGCAGCGACAGCAACACCGACATTTGTGTCAGACGAACCGTGGCGGTTTCGCTGAACGGACGATTGAACAGCAGCGACAAACCCAGCACAGCCAGGAGCAACACGGGGCTGGCAACCACGGCGGTCCCCAGCGAGTGAAAGAAGATATCCAGAGTGCTCATGCCAGAACTCCCGCTGGACTTGCGTTCGATTCGGATGAAGTCATCGGTTGTTTGATCTCAGTTTCTTGAATGGTCGCAAAGCCCAGGTGGTCTCGCTGACCCCGGTACCAATGCATCGAGGATTCGACGATCGGGATTTCGGACCCGGAAACCACATGCGGTTCGTAATGTCCATCGACATAACGTTGGATGATGGAGGTGACCGGATCGATGACCGCGACCTGGACCCAGTTGCCCTCCACCAAACGGCGAATGCCCTCGTTTTTGGCAACGAGTTGCGATAGTTTTTCAGGGGTGGTCTCGATGACAAAGAGAATCCGCATCGGTTCGTGGATCTCAATCATTTGCTGCGAAAGTCCGGGACGCAAATCGCTGGCCGCGCCCGTCATGACGCCGACCATGGACGCGACATTGTGCGGTAGTTTGGAACCGCACCCGTAGCCTTCCACGTCGACGGTCGAAAAGTAGTACTCCAAACTGATGCCGCTACAAACCGGTATGGCCGCTTGCAAAATACGGGTGAGCACGCTGCAGTCTTCATCGTCCACCGCAGGATCGTATTCGGTTACGAACGCGCGTCGATCCAGGAACAACCCTCGCGACCAATCACGCCGACCAACCGTTACCAACGCGTTGGTTGCGTGGTTGTATTCGGGGCGTGCCTGCGACAGATCTTCCGCCCGTTCTTCCACGTGTTCGAGAGCCTCTTGCGGTGTCAGATCCAAGGGGGCAGACTCGAACCGACGAGCGCGTTCATGTGCGTTTCGCGTTCGGGTTTCATTGACCTTCGATTCAATTCGCCGAAACAGGGCTCGATGCGATCGGGGCAAAGAATCCAAGTCGTAGTAGTCCACGTCATCACTGCACGTGTTGTGATAGGCCCCGACAAAACGCACCTCCTCGGGCAACTCAATGCCCTGTTCGGCCACGCGTCGACGGACCCTGGGGTCATTGGCCATCACCGCGAAAGCACGTGCGTTGGGCCCACCGCGGCCACCGCTGCAAGCCCCGCAGTTGTAAGCGGATTCGTGGGGGTTGTTCAGGCTGCCGCTGCCATGACCAAAGAACACGATGATCGGTGGGAAGTCACGGACCATCCCGATGTCTTCTAGAATGCGGACAACGATCTGGGACATCTCGTCGAGGCTGTAACCCATCGATTCTGGAGCGGAACCCGGTTCCGCTGCCAAACGTTCCAGGTGCAATTCCGTTTTCGGTGGCCGCACGAAATTCCCCATCGACTCTCGGATTTGTGAAGTCAATCGTGGTGCCAGGATTCGGGCGACCATGGGGACCGTCGCCACAGCGCCGAACAGACCGGTGACCCAACCGCCAAGCAAAGTCCGTGAGTTCTGGTGGATCTGATGTGCGAACCATCCCAACCGTCGTCTGCGGAGTGCTCTTCGTTCACCCGCCGCCATCGACGAGAACAAAGGTTCTTCGCGAACATAATGTTGAGGAGAAATGATCCCCGGGCACAATGGCCGGAAATCAGCGTGGTCGGCTCCTTGGTAGTACATCGCAACCGCGAAGAAACCAGCCGCTGATGCGGTCCGACATTCTGGATCGACCTCTTCCAAGTGACGCCGGAACGACTCCTCTCGATCGTCAATGCAAAAGATGGCTGCGTAAGCCGGAGGCGGGGGCGGTTGCTTCAGCTCACGTCGACGGCGCGAGTGAATCGCGATCGCATCGAGAGCTTGTTTGGCATAGTGACGCTCGTACGCTGCGTGCAACAAACGACGACGATCCAAAGACGGAAACGATTCGATCTCAGTGATCAAGCACCGCCACTGTGCGGCTGACATGTTCAGCAATTGTTCGGGGGTCCATCCGCCCAATTGTGCCAATTGAAAGACGGTGTGGGTGCGTGAACGCTTGGACGGAGTGGACCGGGAACTCGCTGATTTTAAGGCGAGCCCAATGATCTCACTGGCGGTTCCAACGCTGAATTTTGCATTGCCAAAGTGCTCCACCGCGTGCGTGAGCAAGATCAGACGAACGGCCAAGTACTGGTTGAGAGAACCTTCCGGGACCGGGTTCGGCAAGAATGGGCTGTTCGTTTCCATCTGCCAAATCATGCCTGCCCAGCCTCTCAGCGTGAGCAGACACTCCGAGAGAAAACTCTCGCATTCGTTGTTCGGAATTCCAAGTTTGTTGAGTGAACATTCGATGCTTTGGATCGCATCCCAATCGGTGTGCTGGACTTCACGCAGCGCCGCGTCGATGCCCACCATCCAGTCCGCACGAATCGCCCACCTGCCCAAGAACAAATTGGCAAAGGCTTTGGCAAAGCCGTCTTCTCGTTCTGGCAGTGCCCAATCGGCAAAGCCCTGGTCGAGAAAGCTGCCGCAAAAACGAATCAGGACATCATCGATCTTCGTGTTCAGGTCGACTCCCAATTCGCCGAGCATCAAATGGTTCAGCGAATCAACGTGTGTTTCCGCAGGTGGCGGCACCTCCGCTTGCTCCATCCCCTGCCGACAAGCTTCCCAGAGAGCGTGCAGAACGAAAGATTCCCATTGCTCGTCGTTCCAGCGATGGATTTTGGATTCGCCCGCCGCCTGCAATCGATCACGCAGGGAAGAGGGAAGAGGCGATGGCCGAGTTGGTGAACTCGCTGCGGTTGTTTCCGTGTTCGCGAGCGGTTCGAGTTGCCGCATCACCCAGCTGCGAGTTTGAGTGATTGTTTTTTCACGGTACGGAGCAGGAACCTCGTTCCGGAATCGATCCAACAATTTTGTTTCAGCCAACACCCAGCTCAGTCCTGATTCCGGCATGGGCTGAAGCTCTGTTTGCAACATTGACAAACGCAACGTGTAGCGAGTTCCAAATGTCGCCACGAGTTTGTCTGCGTCTTCTTGCAAGTCAGCCATCAAGACTTCGCGAAGGTCTTCTCGGCAGATCCGACCTCGGGCAAGTTCTTCGTGGTAACGCTCCTCACTGAGATAGGGTTCGCATCCAAATCGACGTCCGCCTTCGAGCACAGCTTCTTCAAACGGCATGTCGTCGAAAGCATGCAAGGTGTTGTGGTGAACGAAAACCGAAATGGGCCCCTGAGCCGGTAGAAAGTGCCTGGCATGCTGAATCGCATGGACCACATCGAAGGGCGGAGGGTCCGTTTTCGCCGGAGAGGCGATCTGACCACTGGGCAGTGATGTGTCGTCAAAGTCTGCGGAGGAAAGAGCCGTTTGATCGCGGTTGTCGGAGGTCACGCCGGATGCAATCGATGTGGAGGGGGTGGGTTGGGTCATGCGAGCTTCATCTGGCCAGTCTGGCGTGGCACACGGAATCCGAACGCGAATGACAAAGAAGATAAGTCAAAATCAATTTTGCCGAAGTGACCCAAAGGGCCAGGATTCGCAAAAAGGTACCTGACACCTTTTTGGGCGTTCTGGGGGCGTGTGCGAGAAAACAGAGGTTGCTTGGCGAAGCACGTGTTGTGCCAAGGCCAGGTTTGGGTGAAAACGAATGCAACTGGTGAGCTTGCAGGGCGGGAATGACGCGGTTTTTGGCCCCGTGTTCGATTTCAGCGACAATGGGATGTCATCGGCAGGTGTGCAGTTGTTTGCACACCTGCACTGCAAAACCTTGCATCGACGCCCGCGAATGAAACTGTCCTTCCAACCACCCGATCTCGATGTTTGACAACCACGATGGACCCAGTGTCCGGCGTTTCGCCGCGGGGCTTGCACTGTTGAGCTTGACGGCGTTCGCGGTCACAGCGGCGATGTTGTACCACGTGCAACACGAGCAGGAAATTTTCGCAGAGTTGACCGAACACCTGCCCAAGAGCGACCTCGAAGCCGCTCGCGAATTGTCGGGCGAACTCAGTTTGCAGGGCGGATTGGTCGTGTTGCTGGGGCTGAATATCATCGGAACCGCGATCGCTTTGGCCTGGGTTGTTCGCGGCTACCTCAGCAGCGAACGAACGCTGCAAGATGTCAAAGTCTACTCCACCGACGTGCTGGCCAGCATGGATGCCGGGGTCATCACCACGGATCGCAATGGCCGGATGACCAGCATCAATCCCAGCGGATTGCAACTGGTCAACTGCGACCAAGAGCATCTGGGAAGGACGTTGGAATCACTCGGAAAACGTCACGCGTTGCTCGCCGAAATTCGTGACGAGGTCGCGACGTATCATCATCCCATTCGCGATCGTGATTACACCGTCGACAACCAAGGTCACCGTCAAACGTTGCGAGCGGGATGCACCTTGCTTCGAAACCGACGTGGAGAAGAAATTGGCACCGTGCTGCATGTGCGGGATGTGTCGGAAAAGGAATTGATTGAAGAACGCCTCCGCCGGATGGAACGCTACATGGGATTGGGGTCGCTTGCCGCAGGATTGCAGCATGAAATCAAGAACCCCCTGAGTGCCCTGTCCCTGCACATTCAACTGCTGTGTGAGCGGTTGGACGCGACAACACAAGACGCGGAAGTCGACGAATTGTTGGATGTCTTGCACACCGAGGTTCATCGCATCAACGATGTCCTGGACGGGTTCCGGAATTACGCGTCGACCAACCAAATCGGTCTCACGTCAGTGGACGTGGCGATTTTGATCGAACGATTGGTGCGGTTGCTGCGTCCACAAGCCGAGCAGCAATCGGTGAAGCTGGACGTTCAGCTCCCGGCTGAAATGGTGGGTTTGATCCAGGGTGACTCGGTCGGTTTGGAACAAGTCCTGTTGAACTTGGCATTGAACGGGATGGCTGCGATGGCTGACGGCGGAAAACTCACGTTCCGCCTCAGTCGCCAAGATGAATTTGTTCGGATCGATGTTCGTGATGAAGGCAACGGGATTCCCGAGGAAATTCGATCTCGCGTCTTTGATCCGTATTTCACAACCCGCAACAACGGCACTGGCATGGGGTTGGCTTTGTGTGACAAGATTGTCCGGCAACACGATGGCAGCATTGATTTTCGGGTGCTTGAGAACGACGCATCCGACACACACCGTTCCGTTCAAGGCACCGAGTTCACGGTCCTCCTTCCACTGAGTCAATCAGCATGAACCGCAGCGAATTCTCGGTTTTGATCGTCGATGATGAACCCAACATTCGTTCGGGGTTGGAAAAAGGTTTGGTCCAGGAAGCGGACCGAATCGAAACCGCCGTGGACGCCGAAAGTGGTTTGGCCAAGTTTGAATCGGGGCACTTCCAGTTGGTGATCGCCGACGTTCGATTGGGCGGAGGCATGGACGGCATCGAATTGCTTGGGCGAATGCGGCACATCGACCCGGAAGTGTCGGTGATTGTGATCACCGCGCACGGCACCGTTGAAACCGCCGTGGATGCGATGCGCGCCGGGGCGTTTGATTTCATTTCCAAGCCATTGGATTTGAACTTGGTTCGGCAGCAGGTCCGCAAAGCGCGGGAACACCGAGAACTGCGTCAGGAAAATCAAACGCTGCGAACCCGGTTGGCCGATGCGGGGGAACTGTCCAATATCATTGGGCAGTGCGCCGCGATGCAGGATGTCTTTCACCAAATCCGTCAAGTCGCCGCCACCGAAGCGACCGTGATGATCCAAGGAGAAAGTGGTTCGGGAAAAGAACTTGTCGCTCGTGCGTTGCATGACCTGAGCGACCGCAGTGGTGGTCCGTTCGTGGCGGTCAACTTGGGCGCGATGCCGGAAACATTGCTCGAGAGTGAGTTGTTCGGTCACGAGAAAGGATCGTTCAGTGGCGCCTCACGACAAAAGCCGGGGTGCTTCGAACAGGCAGGCGGCGGCACGTTGTTTCTGGACGAGGTCACCGAAATGTCCGCGAAGAGCCAAGTGGATTTGCTGCGTGTGTTGGAATCGCGGCGATTCACACGCGTGGGTGGTGAAACCGTTTTGGAAACCGACGTGCGAGTGGTTTCGGCCACCAACAAGTCTGTGCCGGAAATGATCCAAGACGGCTCGTTTCGCGAAGACCTCTATTACCGGTTGAATGTGATTCCAATCGAGGTGCCATCGCTGCGTCAACGCCGCGATGATATTCCGCTGCTGATTGAACACTTCCTTCAACACTTTTGCTCGCGACACGGCCGTCCGATGAAGCAAATCGCTCCGGACGCGATGCGGGTGTTGGTGGGGGCTCAGTGGCCGGGGAACGTTCGACAGCTTCGCAATCTGGTCGAGCGTTTGGTGGTGACGCACACGGGCGATGTGATCGATTCTCATGAGCTGCCGGCGGATTTGCAGCCCGCGACGCTGGGCAGTGGCACCAAGGTGCTGCCCGCCTCCTTGAGCGAAGCGGTCGAAAACTGTGAACGTGAGATGATCTCGGCGGTTCTAGCCGAGTGTGATTTCCATCGTGAAAACACGGCAAAACGGCTCGGCGTGAGCGTCCGAACGCTGCACTACAAGATGGGCCGCTACGGTTTGCACTGACCCTGCAATTCTTTGCAGTCTTCACGCAAACGCTTGCACGTTCCCTCGATGAGAGCCTGTTGGCGAATCCTGTCACGGATTTTCGCAGGAAAACTTCGCTGGGTTTGACGCCGTGATTTACGGGGGAAGATTGCGGCTTGGAGCTGAGTGCCCGGGCTCTGGAACCGCCTTGGTACGATGCATGCTCTTGAGTGAGCCGACCGCTCCGGCGGCAATGGTTTTCACTCAGTTTGCGATGCCGATCTCAATATGAACGCTCCCTCGGACCCCTCCGTCACCCCCACCGACGAGCCGCCACGAGGCGATCTCAACGGTTTCAAACGCTATTTCAAAGACGACCTGATCGCTGGCGGTTTGGTGTTCTTGATCGCCTTGCCGTTGTGCTTGGGGATCTCACTGGCGTCCGGTTTCCCCGCCATCGCTGGCGTGTTCACCGCGATCGTCGGCTCGGTCCTGACGACGTTTCTGAGCAACAGCGAACTGACGATCAAAGGCCCCGCGGCCGGGATGATCGTGATCGTGCTCGGAGCCGTGAATAGCTTCGGCTACACCGCAGGGGTGGACCAAGTGGCGGACATGCAAGCCTACAAAATGGCGCTTGCCGTTGGCGTGGTGGCCGGTTTGGTCCAGATCGTCTTCGGGTTGTTGCGGGCGGGGATCCTCGGCGACTTCTTCCCCACCGCGGCCGTGCACGGCATGTTGGCGGCGATCGGCGTCATCATCATGGTCAAGCAATTGCCCATCGTTGTGGGGCAGTCCGCGACCGGCGAACCGCTGGAAATTTTACGTGAGTTGCCGCACCTCTTGATGAACGCGAACCCCGAGATCGCGCTGATCGGCGGCGTGTCCTTGGTGATCTTGTTTGGTCTGGCGTTTCTAAAGAGTCGGACCAGTATCAGTTTCATCGACAAAGTCCCCGGCCCCTTGGTGGTTTTGTTGGTCGCGATCCCGTTGGGAATGGCGATGAATTTGACCAGCGACCACACGTACACATTGATGGGAAAAGAATTCGCGGTTGGTGAGAGCGACTTGGTAACCGTGCCCTTCAATTTGTTTGGTGCGATCACGTTTCCTGACTTCAGTGTGTTTCTCAACAGTGAAACACTGCCCACGGCATTGGGGTGGGTGTTGATGTTTGCATTGATTGGTTCTTTGGAATCGTTGCTCAGCGCCAAAGCCGTCGACATGTTGGATCCCTACAAACGAAAAACCAACTTGGACCGAGACTTGTGGGCGGTCGGAGTCGGCAACATGGCAGTCTCCTTGATCGGCGGTTTGCCCATGATCTCAGAGATCGTTCGGAGCAAAGCCAATCTCGACAATCAAGCCAAGACGCGATTCGCGAATATGTGGCACGGTGTCTTTTTGCTCGGATTCGTTGCCCTGTTGCCTGGATTGATCCACAACATCCCTCGGGCCGCGTTGGCTGCGATGCTGGTTTTCACCGGATTTCGTTTGGCATCGCCCAGTGAATTCCGAAGTGTGTACCGTGTGGGACGTGAGCAATTGATCATCTTCGCAACAACCTTGGTGGCTGTTCTCGCCACCGATTTGTTGATCGGGATCGGCATCGGGATCGGCACCAAATTCGCAATTCACCTGTTCAATGGTGTTCCTCTTCGATCGCTGTTTGTGCCGACGCTGGAATTCGATGAAACATCCGAAACCGAAGTCAGCGTTCATGCAACCGAGTCGGCCGTGTTCAGCAACTGGATCAGTTTTCGGCGTCGAGTGGTTGAAAAGAGCCTGAAACAAGGCAAGAACTGCACTGTTGATTTCAGCGATGTTCACCTGATCGACCACAGCGTGATGGAAAAATTGCATGAACTCGAAGGCGAATTTGCTCGCGAAGGGATTGAATTGAACGTCGTGGGGATGGATCATCACCAACCGTTCTCACGACATCCGATGGCCGCCCGAAAGCGACCGCTCGTGAGTCATTGATTCGACCCTTTTGCCCCCTCCGACGTCATGACGCGTCTTTTCGCGGGAACCCCGTTTGATATTCCACCGACCTGCGATTTGTGCGGTCAGAAGGAATCCGAGTGCCAGTGCACGCCGCTGCAAAAAGCTGACGTGGAGGCTGAAAAACAGCGGGAAGCGGACCGGTTGCCGCCGGAGAAGCAAACCGCTCGCGTTCGACTGGATCGACGCAAAGGTGGCCGCACGGTGACCTTGGTCGAAGGTCTCACGTCGCGAGCCAATGACTTGCCCGAATTGCTCGGCAAGTTGCAATCCGCTTGTGGTGCAGGTGGAACGGTGAAGAAGGCCGACGAACTGATCGAGTTGCAAGGCGATCACGTGGATCGGGTTCGGCAAAAGCTCGGCGAGATCGGCTACCGACTCAGAAAGTGATCGTGGGACAGCAGTCGGTCGATCGCTTCCATTCGCTGGCGACTGGGTGCCGTCAATTTCTGTTTGGCGTGAAGATAACGTTGCTCTTCCGCCAAACGTTGCTGCAGGTCTTCGTCCCTTCGCAGCAGAAACCAAGGGCCGAACATCACGCCCAGGGATTCCTCCAAGCGAACGCTCGCTAGACGGCGGTAAACCGGATCGAGAGCCATTCCAGATCGCCTCAGCAGCAGCACTTCAAAACGACGGGTGCCTGCGGTGCACTGTTCGTCGACCAGCCAGTAGCCGTTGTTCAGTGCCCATTGCCGGACCGAGCCGATGGCTTTGTTGGGTTGCAGGATCATCTGGTCAGGCAACCGGTTGGAATGGTTGGCAAGAATGCGAACGATCGATTGCCCGCCCATGCCACAAATGCTGAGCGAATCGAGTTCGTTTTCTTGGATGACATTCAACCCATCTCCCAGCCGGACTTCCGCGTTCAGGCCCTGCAAGGTGGCCGTTGAATTCCGGTGCGGTTGCGGTTTGTTTTCGACCGCGATGCCACGCTGGATTCTGCCGGTTGCCAGCAAAGCGGCCAGCAGGTGACCGTGGTCCGAACCGATGTCGGCATGGTTGGTTCCTCGAATCAGGGACGCCACCAATTTCAGGCGGTCATCAAGTCGAGGCATGACGGATCAAGAAGTTGGGATTCGCGAAGCGGCGCGATCGTCCAGGAACCCGCGAAGTTCTCGGGCCAGTTGTCCCGCCGATTGCGGTCGTTCGTCGGGATCGTCGGACAGGCATCGAGACAGGATGGATTCGAGTTTTGGGTTGAATTTCGGATTGATTTCTGTCGCGGGTCGCGGATCCGTGTTCGCAATGGCGTCGATCGTTTCCTCTCGACTGAGCGACAACGCACCGTGTGGATGCTCGCGAAGCAGGAACAGATAAAGGATCGTCGCGACCGCGTAAAGGTCCGATCGATGATCCACGCTGTTGGCGTCGCCGCGGGCTTGTTCTGGTGACATGTAGAGCGGCGTTCCAAGGACAGCCCCGTCGTGAGTGCTGCTGTTGGAAGTGGGGAGCTTCATGCGGAACATGGACTTGCTCAACCCAAAATCGACCAACTTGGGCTGCCCGTCAGGGCCCACCATGATGTTGGACGGTTTGACATCACGATGGATCACACCGTGATCGTGGGCGTGTTGCAACGCATCGCAAACCGTTGCCATCATCTCGATGATCCGCGTCGCTCGCGGTGATTCCGAGGTGATGTAATTCGCCAGTGATTCGCCGTCGATCAATTCCATCGCGTAGTACGCCAAGTCACGTTCGAGGTGGCTGGCGTAGATGGTGGCGATGCCAGGGTGATTCATCTTTCGCATCACCTGAATTTCGCGAGCGAAGCGTTCGAAGACCAAGTCCGTTGCAAGGTCCGCGCGAATGATTTTGATGGCGGCGGGCTTGCCTGAAGCACGGTGCATGCCTTTCCAAACGGTCGCAAACGCGCCACGGCCGATCAAATGTTCAACGTCGAAGCCCTCGATTTGTGGCTTGGTCCATTTCATCGGTGGCACCGCTTCGATGATTCGGCGAGCGGCTGCCAACCGGCTCTTGAGAAGTGGCGCCACGATCGGTTTGGTCAAGTAATCGTCCGCTCCCGCATCCAAACCCTGAATCATGTCCTCGTCACGGTCGCGACTGGTCAACAGAATGATGTAGGTGAAAGGGTGCTCTGGATCCTGTTTGATCCGGCGACAGATCTCGACCCCTTCCATGCCGGGCATCAACCAGTCCAGCAACGCCAAGCGGGGCGGGTCTTCAGATCGCAAGAGCCGATACGCTTCGTTGCCATCGGCAGCCAGTTCAATTCGGTAGCCCCAGGTTTCGACGGCTGCCGAAATCAAATTACGCCAAACCGGATTGTCGTCTGCGATCAACAATTTCATGGTGTTTCGTTTCCGGGGTGGTCGGATCCGGACGAAGAACGCAAAAATTTCTTCAGTTCAGTTTGGGCCAATTCGAACGCACTGACGAGTGCATTCATGCGATTCTCGAGAAAATGTGACCTCTCTTCTTCAGACGTCTCCCCCAAACAAAAGGTTTCCATGCTGTCCGCGATTTCTTGCGCCTGAGTCGCTCCGATGGCTGCCGCGGTTCCTTTCAGAGTGTGTGCTGCCCGAGCAACTTGAGTCCAGGCACCTGCGTGGATTGCCCGTTGCAGCTGTTCGATTTGGGATGGCAATTCATCGGAAATCGTTTGGGCCAACATGGTGAGCACCTGAAGATCTCCACCGACATTCTGAAGAATCACCTCGTGATTCAGGGGGGAAGCTCGATCCACAGGGGAGCTTGGCGAGGAAGTTGTCCTGCTTGTGGTGGGGGGCAAAAGCAGATCGTCTTGGTCATCTTGGCGAGAGATAGTGAATGATTCGATCGTGTCAAACAACAGTTCCGGCGGGTAGGGTTTGGTCAGGCATTCATTCATTCCTGCGTCCAAGCAGCGTTGGCGATCCTCTCGCATGGCGTGGGCGGTCAGTGCAATGACCGGAATATCGCGGGCCGGCGATGGCAGGTCGTTTCGAATGATTTGGGTGGCTGTCAGGCCATCAATTTCTGGCATCTGCACGTCCATCAGCACCAGATCAAACGCTTGCGACCGCAGATGTTTCAACGCATCTTTCGCGTTGGATACCGAAGTCACTCGGTGACCACGAGCACGCAGCATCGTTTCCGCAACGGTACGGTTGATGGCACCGTCCTCGACCAGCAACAACTCGCGTGTTTGGGCGCAGTGCCCGAACGAGTTCGTTGGTGCACTGGGCGGGTGGAGTTTCTCAATCTCGTGCTGTGTCGTGCCAATGGGCGTCCGCAACGGGATATCAAAACGAAAGCTGCTGCCTTCGTCCAGAACGCTGCTGACTTGAAGCTGGCCACCCATCAATTCAACCAGTTGGGAACTGATCGACAATCCCAATCCAGTTCCGCCGAAGCGGCGCGTGGTGGACGAGTCGCCTTGGGTGAACGCTTCAAAGATGTTGGCTCGCTGTTGTTCCGTCATCCCGATGCCGGTGTCGGTGATGGTGAACACGATGCGTGAACTTTGGTCCTCCGAAGTGTCCAAGATCGTCGCGTCCTGGGACTCCTTTTCGATGAAGACCGTGACTCGTCCTTGTTCGGTGAACTTCAAAGCGTTGCCGACCAAATTGATCAAGACCTGACGGAGTCGGGTGGGGTCACCGACGATGATTTCGGGGACGCCAACAGGTGGTTGGAATTGGAGTTGAACATTCTCGTTCTTGAGATTCGCCACCGCGTGCATGGTTTGACTGAGGAGATCTTTCAATTCAAACGGCACCGATTCCAAAGTCATCAGGCCGGAATCAATCTTTGAAAAGTCAAGGATGTCGTTCAGCACTGTCAGCAGTCCTTTTGCCGACGTTTGGATCATGTGCATGTAGTGGCGTTGTTCCTCGTTGAGTGAACAGCGGGTCATCAGCTCGGTGGTGCCCAAGATGCCATGCATGGGGGTGCGGATTTCATGGCTCATGTTGGCCAAGAATTGATTCTTCGTGACGGCAGCTTGTCTCGCTTGCGAGGCAGCTTGCGTTGCCAGGTCACGTTGGTCTTGTAGCAACGCGTGGCTGCGTTGTTGGGCGGCAATGCCGGCTTTGAGCATCCCAATGCTGGTGACCGCGCCCAGGAACAAAGTGATGAGCGCGGCGATCATTCCAATCACGCCGAGACGCGTGAGGATGACTGAGTGGATGTAGTGTTTGGCAGGGAAGTCGACTCCGACCAGGGCTTCGACCTTGCCCTTCGAATCAAACAGAGGTGCGTAAGCGGAAACCCATTCTCCCCAGCGATCGTGGCTGGGTTGATCGGCAAAGGTTGTGTCGCCACGGAAGGCCCTTTCGATCTGCTCAACGCTGCTGTCGTAAAAGATCTCACCAATTTCCGTCTGTCCTTCCCGGACGCCTTCGATCTTCCCATCGCCGTTGTAGTCCGTTTCCGAGTCGACGATGATTTGGAAGGGCTGCCCGGTGGGACGGTCTTGTTCCGTCAGCAAGTGAGTGGCCAGTTCCGATTCACTGAGATGCCGCATGGTGTAGATGTCGGTGACTTGTGGATTGACCGACAGCCAACGCTTTTGGGCGTTGATCATGCGCCGATAAACAGGATCGTCCGGCGATGTTTCCTTGTTGATTCCCGCGTGGCCGAGCTGTTGCAATTCGGCGGCGTAAGTGGGGGCGATGCCAAAGACTTGTTGACGCAATCGAGATCGCTGAAGACGGTCGGCGGTTTCGACTGCGAGGAACCCGCCGGTCAGCAACAGCAAAAGAATCCAGAATGACAACCTCGGCCGGCGACTCGACCCGATGGCTGCGGGGGAAGTCGCTGAATCCGGATGCGTGGATGAGGCGGGAGGCATGGCGCGGCGAACGCGCGAAAGAATGAAGGCATGGCCGGCCAAGAACACGACGCTGAACAGAACGTAGTCGATTCGAAATTCGTACCACGCTTGCCACATCGGTCAGTTGCCTCCAGCGGGGGCGAGCGTGTGAAGCACCAGCATGCCAACTCCGGCGAAGAGTGCGATTGTGTAAACGAGCACCACGATTGACCAAAGGAATCGCTGCCAAGTTGCGAAGTTTGGGTTGCGCCACAAGAGCGGGATCCCAAAGGCTCCCGTCACAAAGAACAGCACCGCCAGTGTCGCCGCAGGGCGGTTGGACCACTCCGCCGCATCGTCGGCGCGAGATTCGCTCCAGTAAGCCGGGGCAACCGAGCCCGGTTGAATCACGATCGAACGGTGGGCATCGCCTGAGACGCGGTGGGGATCCTGAGCGGTTGGCTCAACACCTTGCTTGGCAGCTGGGATTCCCAGGTTCGCTTTGGCGGAAGTCATCCAGACGATCTCGCTAAGGAAGTTGGTCGATGGCGGCACCGGCAGACGTTTCTGCCAGTCGACTTTGCGCCGTGGCGACAAGTGGTTCGACCGCCGCATTGGAACCATACAGTTCTTCAATGCTGTACCAAATTTTTCGGGCCGCTATGGTCCGTCCTTCCACGAACATTCGATCGGCTTCTTTCAGACGGTCCGTGATGATCCGCGCGGCTTCGGTTTGGTCGGTGTCGGACTGCGAGATGCGAGCGATCCGACTGCGAGCAAGGTTGACCAGAGGCTTGTACTGTTCTTCGTCACCGAGCACCGTGATCATCGACTGATACTTGTCGACCGCGGTCGCATTGTCGCCAAAGGTTTGATACCGCATGGCCTCGGCAACGAGACGCTCCGCTTCATTCTGGAGCGGTAGGTTTCGATTCATTTTGACAGTCAGGGCATGTTCAGCTTCGACCATTCGAACGCGATCAATTTGCTCGGAGGCCCATTCGGCATGTTCGCCATCCGGGAACTGAGCCAGCATCGGTTCGAGGTAGCTGATGCGAGCTTGAGACATCGAGGATCGAGTGTCTTCGGCCAGCAATTCCTCCGCTTCGTTTCGCATCTTGGATTCATTCAACGGCCAAGCGATCCAGACCAGCATCCCCACCAACAGGGCCAAGACTGGTAGCAGCACCAAGGCTTGATCATGCCACGGAGTTGCATTCGGGATGGCATCGATGTCCGCGGTGATCTCTTTCCTGCCCAGCAGTTTGCGAGCTTCTTGGCGATCCGCATCGTCCGTGACCGACAACGGACTGAATCCACTGGAGGCATGTTCGGCGACACCACTGCGAGACATCGCACGTCTGCGAACCTCGGCCAACTGCAACTTGACCGCCGCGGCGGACACGGGACGCTGACCAGGATCTTTGTGGAGCAACTGCATCACCAAACGATCCATCCACACCGGACATTCCATCACCGTGGACGCCACCGACGTCGGTGATTGATACTTCAGGTTGCTGGTGACTTCTTGAACCGTGGAACCGGTGATTGGCGGAGCGCCCGTGAGCGCTTCGTACAGCAACGCACCAAACAGATAGAGATCGGTGCGAGCCGTCACCGGATCGTTCTGAGTGGGGGCTTCGGGGGCCGACCGCATCATCTGGTCGATCGAAGGCGGTCGTGAAATGTGGTAGGGGCCGTTTCGGAACGGAGGCGTTCCGTCAACATCACGGACATCGATCAGCACCGGACTCAATCCAGCAATGATGACCTTGTCGGGTGTGATCCTTCCATGCACGATGTCGCGGTCGTGCAGATACATCAACGCATCGATCAGAGGTTCTGCCAATTCCAAAACCGATTCCCATGGCAATCGTCCTCGGCGCTGGAGCTCTTCCGCCAGAGTTGGTCCTTCGACCAATTCGTGAGCCAGGTAGGCTTCCGATTCTTCAAAACCACCGCCGTAGCATTTGACGATCGCGGGATGATCGAGCCGTTTCAGGCGATCCCATTCTTCCGCGAAGGCTTGCCGGGATTCCAAGGTTCCGCCAAAGGGCATTTGGAACACGCGAACAGCGACTGCCTTCCGCATTTTGATATGCACGGCACGCCACACACGCGCGTCCCTCGCCGACGGGTCCGGACCCAGCGGGGATTCAATGGCGAGCGGACCGAGACGACTGCGAGGCATGGGGCAACGAAAGAAAACGGAATGAAATCAGCACCTTCTCTATCATACCCACGATGCAGGAGATTGGGTCGCGAAGTCGATCAGGCCCCCACGTTTAACCCGCCAAAGCGACGTTGTCGGCCGGCAAATTCATCCAAAGCTGCCTGGAAGTCGTCTCGCTCGAATTCCGGCCAGCATTTCGGTGTGAAGTGCAGTTCGGCGTAGCTGATTTGCCACAGCAAATAGTTGCTGATGCGAATGTCCCCGCCAGTCCGGATCATCAAATCGACATCCGGCAGTCCCGCTGTGTCGAGTGTTTCATCCACCAACGATTCTGTGATCTCATCGATGGACCGCTCGCCGTTTTGGACCTGCTGAGCAACTTTCCGAGCCATGCGTGTCAGCTCGTCGCGACCGCCGTAGTCGACCGCCAACACCAGTTCGGTGCCGGTGTTGTTCTCGCTTATCGCCTGTGTCTTCGCGATTTCTTTGAGGACTTCCTCGCTGAGACGATCGCGTCGTCCGATGAATCGCAAACGCATGTTCTGATCGCGAATGGTTCGCCGTTCCTCGACGAGATATTGCTGAAGCAGGTGCATCAGAAAATCGAGTTCAGCCTGCGGGCGTTTCCAGTTTTCGCTTGACAGGCAATACAACGTCAACGCGTCAAGCTTGAGTTCACTGGCCATTTCGGTGACGGTACGCACCGTCGTCACGCCGCGCCGGTGCCCTTCAATGCGAGGTAAACCGCGTGCCTGCGCCCAGCGGCCGTTGCCGTCCATGATGATCGCGACGTGACGTGGAAGATTCATGCTGAGAAGTGGAACAGAAGTCATGCAAGTTTGGATAGGACCGCTTCGACACACGGTTTCCAATCCCCAAGTTCGGTCTGGCGAACGATTTCAACACTGGGGTACCAACGAGTCGTCTCCCCCGATCGGAGCCAACGCCAATCGGGAACTTTGCCCAGCAGCAATATCGTGCGTACACCAAGCGATCCCGCCAAGTGGGCAATGGCCGTGTCGGTGGTGACCAAGGCATCCAAATTGCGAAGCACCGCGGCGGTGTCCACGAATTGTCCACCGGATTGGTCCAGTTTGTCAGGCAAGCGGTGAACCAAATCTCCCAAATCGCTTTGGTCAAGTTGCTCCGATCCGTGGCCAAATTGCAAGCTGATGGATTTCAGGCCTGGCGTCTCGATCAACGGCCGGAACGTTTCCAACGGAATGCTGCGATAGACATCGGCGTGGTGTTCTGGGTTGCCCTGCCAATTGAGCCCGATCAATTTCTTGCCGGATTGTCTCAACGGCTGAAGGAAATTTCCCCAGTAGTGGACAGTGGATGCAGGGACATCCAAGTAGCCCACGTACTGCCCTGGCTCTGTTCTCTCAAACAAATCGGCGCCGTCGTGCAGCTTGCCATCGCGTTGGTACAGACCGTCCAGCACTTCGAGGAATGACCCTTGGAAATCGATCGTTGCCCCGGCCGGCAGGCTCATCAAGGCGGATTGGGCATCGACGTCTGGAATCAGGCATTCGATTCCAAGTCCGGTGCTGCCGACGGCGGACGAGAACAGCGGAATCAGTTTCGGTGGGCAGACGACCATGACCCGGGCGCCATCCTGAGCGAGTGCTCCAGCGACCCGCAGAAAATGAATCGCGTCGCCGAGCCCTTGTTCGGGATAAATCAAAACGGTGTTGCCATCGAGCGGTTGGCCGGACCACACGGGCACATGTCCGCCAGCGGACCGCAAGTGATCTGCGATCGCGGGGCGGCCAACACCGGGCATTCGCCAACGCCAACGGTATTCGTTCCAACCTCGGTCGTAATCACCCTGCAGCAATGAGATCACACCCAGGTTGCGGTGCAGTTCCGCGTTGTCGGGCTGGATGGCGAGGCCTTCTTCGTACCATTTCAGGCCACGTTCAATTTCGCCGTTCCAGATCCACAGCGTGCCACGATTCTTGATCGCGGAAAGATAGCCGGGTTGCTGCTGCAGTGCGTTGGCAAAGCTTTCCTCGGCCCGGTCGACCTCACCGAGCATTCGGAAGGCGTTGCCGAGGTTGTTCCACGCGATCGGAAAATTGGAACGCAGGTCGATCGCTTTTTGGTACGAGTCCACCGCACCGGTGAAGTCTCGTTTGTCAAACTGAGCGATGCCCAGGTAGACCCAGGCATCGGCAGATTGGGGCACTTGACGCAAAACGCCGCGATACATTTGCATCGCGGCGTCCACGTTACCCGATTGATGAACTTGCCAGCTTTGCTGCAAGATCTCGGCCAAGGTTGGCATCAGTCCAGGAAGCCAACGAGGTCTTGGCTGCGGCTGGGCTGTTGAAGCTTGCGAACCGCTTTGGCTTCGATTTGACGAATCCGTTCGCGGGTCACCTTGAAGATGTGCCCGACTTCTTCCAGCGTGTAGCTGTAACCGTCGCCCAAGCCGTAACGCAGTTTGATGATTTCGCGTTCACGGTAGGACAGGCTCTTCAGCACGCCGGTGATTCGTTGACGAAGCATTTCTTGTGTCGCACCAATCTGGGGGCTCTCTGCGGTGCCATCGGGCAGCAGGTCGCCGAACTGGCTGTCTTCGCTGTTGCCAACGGGACGGTCCAACGAGATTGGGAAACGGCTCATCGTCAAAACACGACGAGCTTCTTCGATTGTCACATCGGCACGACGCGCGGTTTCTTCGATCGAGGGTTCACGACCGAGTTCTTGCAACAACTGGCGAGCCACGTTGCGAACACGGCTCATGGTTTCGACCATGTGAACCGGGATTCGAATCGTGCGGCTTTGGTCGGCAACGGCCCGGGTGATCGCTTGGCGAATCCACCAGGTGGCGTAGGTGCAGAACTTGAATCCACGACGGTATTCGAATTTGTCCACTGCTCGCATCAAACCGGCGTTGCCCTCTTGGATCAGGTCCAAGAACGACAGGCCCCGGTTGCGATACTTTTTCGCGATCGAGACGACCAACCGCAGGTTGCCTTCGCTCAGTTCCCGCTTGGCTTGTTGGTAATCGCTGTAAACGGTTCCCAACATTTTGACGCGGTTGCGAAGCGAGGTGGGCGTTTCCTGGCAGGCGGTCAGGATCTGACGACGCTCGTGCAGCAATTGCTCACGGACTTCACGGCCGTGTTTGGTTCGTTTTTGCTGACGCACCAACTCATCAATTTCGTCGAGTCGCCGGGAGAATTTCTCCAGCAAGGCGATTCGCGTTTCGATGCGTTGGGTACGCAGACCGAGTTCTTCGACCAACCGAACGGCACGGCGGCGGCGGCGAGCCAGGGCACGCCAAGCTTCGGCACGACGGCGAGCGGGCGCACTCTTGCTCATCGCGACTTTCCAGTCGTGACGGTTGCGGTTGAGCAACGTTTGAAGGGTTTTCAGGTTGTGAGGCAAACGACCAATGATCTGCTCTTTTTCCAAACGGTCGGTCACACTGACCTGAACGGTTCGGTCGAATGGCAACTGGCCGCGATAGACCTTCTTCAGCGTCTTGTAGGCTTCGACCAACACGTAGTGGTTCTCGAGCAACTTCGTGCGGAAGCGGCGGCGAGTTTCTTCGATGCGTTTGGCCAGCTCGATTTCTTGACGGCGCGTCAGCAAAGGGATTTCACCCATTTGCGTCAGGTACATGCGAACAGGGTCGTCCGACCAAGTTTCCGATTCGTCGAGCGCAATCAGTTCGTCCGGGCTGTCCAATTGGACTTCGCCTTCGGGCGCATCGGCAACACTGACCGCGTTGTCGTCTTCGCTGTCTTCGACTGGTAACTTGCGGAATCCTCCTGTGACCACGTCGGTGCTTTGTGCCGAAACGTCGTCGAAATCATCCATCATCGGATCAAACAAAGTAGATACTCCTTTAGGTGGCTGTCTTTTCTATGGTCGACGACCGCGGTTGGTTTGGTGGGTCGTCACAAAGAACGCTGTGGCGAATCAGCGTTCGGGGCAATTTGGTTCGTTTTGGGACATCCGTGTCGTGGGGGCGGCGACACTCGTGTGAGCAGCGCGTCGTCGGAGTGTAATTACGCCGAATGTGAGGTCGAGACGTAATCTGCCGCCTGGCATGGGGTCACTGGTGAAGTCGGTCAGGAGAAGTTCGAGAAGCACTTGGGATTCGAGAAGAACAATCAATCAATAACGAATTCGAAACAGTCCATGTGTTGGGAATCTGGCCAGGGCGAGGGACGCGGGTGCAGATCAACTGATCGACCGACGACATCCATTGAAGAAAATTCCGACACACAGTGACTCTACCACCCGTTAACCTGCGAACCTCCGAACAACTGCCAATTGGAAAAATTTTCCGATTGACCCGGTATTCCATCCTGGAGGCTGAAAAGGGACGGTGGACCGTTTGTTGCGCGAACCGAATCCCATTCGGAAGCGAAGACGAACGATAGCTCGTTGTGGTTGTATCGCGACTCATCCAGAGGATGTCCGGTCAGGCAAACGTGATTCTCGAGATCGACTGGTCAGACAAGCAGAAGAAAATCAGATGAAATTCTGGTCCTGCTTGCCGTCCAAAGGCCGTTCGACGAGAGTGACGTCCTGACGGGAGCGATTGGTCGTGTGTTACCCTCAGCACACCGTGATTCTAGTTCCCAGAATGGCTCGGTCCACCCGGGCGTTGTTCTTTTGACCCGCGATTTCAGCCATGTATTTGCTTCCCTGCCCGCATTGTGAAGTTCCTGCCGCCGTCAGTCCCGCTCGAGCGGGTGACCGAATCGCATGCCCGCATTGCGGTCAGGAAATCGCCGTTCCCAAGCTTGGTGAATTGCGTCAACTTCCCACCGCTGAGGGCGACGAAACGGTTGAAAAGTCCAACGCTCGAGCAGCAGAGGGCCGTGCCAACCGGCCGACAGTGCTGTTCACGGCACTGGGTTTGCTAGCGGCGGGGTTGTTTCTTGCCGCAGCGTTTTGTGCCGTGAATTGGGCAACAATCCGTATCCCGATGACCACCGAAGGGCACATCGACGAGTTCCGCCAAGCTTACCAAGAGGTCAGTTCGGCCCAAATGATTCGCGAATGGGAAGAAATCAATCGCAATGGAGTCGACCTGCCCGCGATGTACCAGTACCGGGTCATGGAGCTCGACAAATGGGCTTGGCTGCGGAACGCGGGACTGTTTTCGGGAGCCGGTTTGTTGGCCGTCATCGGAGCCGTTTTTGTCGGTCGATCGGGTCGGGCAAGCGGTGCTTGAGACCTTTCAGAATCCAGAAAAAAAATTCGCGCCGATTTCATTCCACCAGTTCCCGCGAAGGGACACTTGGTTGGGGACCGATGTGATCGCGAATTTTCGGACTCAACCTTTGTTCTGCAAGACGTAAACCACGTCTTCGCTCGACGCGTCGACCGCGATGGGTTCGTCCAGGTCATAGGCGAAGTCATAGGTCGCCAAGCATTCCCATTGACCGTCCGCTGCGATCAGTCGGTTCATTTGTGCGGGCGTGTAACTCCGCAAGTGAAGCTCATCGTTGATCCGAAAACTCCGGCTCGGCGTGTGAACGTCAAAGCGAATTCCAAAACGCTCCATCCGCTTCTTCTTGTTCCGATCGATCGTCCACATGTGGGTGTTGATCGCCAAGTTGCCACGACGAGCCGACCAGGATTCTGTTTCGCTGGGGGGGACGGTGGTCGGGGTCAGGTGAACGCCGAGTAAGTAGATCCCGCCACTGCGAACCATGGACGCCATGCTTTGCAGGTGCCCACGAGCGGCGGCTTCGGTGTTGACGTGTCGGAAACTGTTGATGGTGTTGAATGCGACGCAGGCGGGCCCTTGTTCCTTGGACGTTTTCGCCTTCCCCAACGCAGCCCGAAAGTCGGCCGGTGAAAAGTCGCACATGTCAGCGACGATCGCGGTGGGTTTGAACCCGCCGCGTTCCAATCGTTGGTTGCAGAACTGGACGGCTTTTTCGTTCAGATCCAATCCGCAGGTCGCATGGCCTTTGCGACAGAGCGAAGCCATCAGCCGCCCCGTTCCGCAGGCGGGCTCGAAGAACAGCTTGGGTTTGCGAGTCAGGAACGTGTCGGCGCATTCCAAGATGAACTGCGTCTCAGCGGCAATGTCGGCTCCAAAGACCAAGTCGTAGTACTTGGGATGGTCGTAGATGGATTCTTCGAGCACTTCCATGGATTCAGTTTCTTTCATTTCTAACCAGGTCGGCAGGAGTCTCTCGGCATTTGGGCTGTTTCGGTAAGCGTTGTTGCTCCCACGTACAACCGGGGCTAACGCCCAAACGGCTCACATGATTGTGCTCGATCATTCCTGCCAACCTGCTTACCGAACAGATTCCAAACCCAGCCCGCGTCGCAGCATTCCGATCTGGCCGGCGTGCAAGCCTTCGTGAATTGGGCAGAAGAGGACCGCCCCCAGTTTGCAGGGATACACCGCGTAGGGCATGTCGATCTCAACCAGCAACTCGGTGGGATCCAGTGAGTCCAACTCCGCCATCGCCAATTCGTACACCCGATTCAGTTTGTCCAGCAACTCTTGCGCGGACGGTTGTCCGTCGGTCGTCGCAGATGGTTTGCTGCCCCGAGCAAAGGTTTTGCGAAAGCGACCCGGGATCAGTTCCAAGTCATCGGGGTGGCGACCCCGCATTCGAAACATCAGCAACCCGTATTGGCTGACGGCCAAGTGGCCGACTTGCCAAGCGACATGGGACACGCCGCCCGGCGGGATCTCGAACCAGCGATCCATCGGCGTCGCTTGCAGGAGTTCCAGGAGGTACTGCCGTGAGAACTCGATTTGGCCGCGTGCGGCCTCGAACATCCGAATCGCGTCGGACAATTCCGGCAACGGTTTGGGAACGGAAGAAGGGGGTGTCTGGCTCATCGAAGAACTTTAGCCCGGCCGTGCGGGTCTGTCACCCAGAGTTCCCTTGTGGTGCGCGGGCTCGGACTTTCACGCCCGCCTGAGCGGATCCGTGTCAGTGAATTGAGCAACTGCCGGTGTCACAGGACTTGCCCGCCAATCGATACCGGCGTTTGGCCAACTCGTGATACAGCCGTCGCCATAGCTTGGCGGTGCCCGGCAGATGCAGCACCGGAGCGGCCAACCAGAGCATCGGCAGTCGCCGCGAAAGATAACGAACGGCGTCAGCACCGCCGTGACGCTGATCGTGTTGATCGATCACGTACATCTGATCCATCAGCTGTTCTTGAGTCAGATCGGGGTAGCGCTGTTGGACCCGTTCGTCATGCAGCGACAAAAAAGCCAGTCGATTGCCGCCCCAATCCAGCCTCCGAAGGCTTCGCACCCCCGCTTTGCAAAAGTTGCATTGGCCGTCGTAGATCACCACATCGCACGCGGGGCACTGGTCCGGATCCGGCAAATCGCTGGATCGGTCCGGGGCGTGCGAAGCGTCGACTGGGGGCTGGGAGGCCATTTTCGCGTCGGTGGTCGTGGAGGGTGCTGACATCATCAGAAGTGTACGTCATGGGGGAACCTCTGGCCCCAGGATTTTGGGACGAGAGTCGAATCAGGATTCCGATCTGGCGAGCCGTTTTCGAGGGAGGACCAGATTCCGCCCGCGAGAATCAGATTCCGCATGCGGGAAAAGCGTCCGCCGCGCTATAATGATAAGAACAAGACCGCACCCGTCCCGAGTTCACAACTGCGGGCCACCCACGGAGCTTTCCATGACCAGCGTTGTCCCATCGCAGGATCCGCACGACGAGTTGACCCAGTGGTCACCCGACGAAGCCAAGACCCTGGTCGAATCGAAGGTCCGCGCGGCTCGCCGACGAATGATGTTCGGCCAATTCGGCCGCACCTTCGCGGTGACGTGGTTCGTTGGCTTGATCGTGGCGACGATCGCTGTTGCCGCCATGGCAATCACGCCGTTGCCGTTGGATCGATTGGGTTTGGATGCGTCCGAGGTGACGGTTCAGACATGGGCGATGGGCTGGACCGCCGCCGTCACCGTGATCTCCATCTTGGTGTCCGCCATCGTGATGTGGGTCTCCGCCCCCTCGGTCATGCGCGTGGCAGCCGAAGTCGATTCGCGATACGGACTGAAAGAACGCTTGAGCAGCGCGCTCTCATCGAGCGCCGCGACCGATGCCAACTCCGCCGCCGGAAACGCGTTGCGTCAGGACGCCGCCCGGCGAGCAAGCAAACTCGACGTGGCGCAGAAGTTTTCTCTGTCGCCTCAGCGTGTCTCTTGGTTGCCGCTTGCGATCCTTCCTATTTTGGCCGTCATGGTCTTCGCCATCCAGCCAGCGACTGAATCCACTTCCGAGCTGAACAATGCGGTCAACGCGAGCGAAGTTCGACAAGTCAAAGTTGCTGCCGCGGAATTGAAGAAGCGTCTGGCTCAACAAAAACGCGAAGCGGATGCGAAAGGTTTGCTCGAAGCCCGTGAGCTGTTTGAGAAAATGGAATCACAGCTCGACAAGATCACCGACAGCAAGACACTCAACCGCAAAGATGCGTTGTTGGAACTCAATGACATCAAAGAACAGATCCAAGCTCGCAAAGATCGACTCGGGTCACCGGAAGAAATCCGCAAAACGCTTGCTCAGATGAAAGGGCTCGAAGGTGGTCCCGCTGAAAAGGTGTTGTCTCAAATTCAAAAGGGTGACTTCGGAAAAGCCGCCGAAGAAATCAAGAAGCTGGCCAATCAAGTGAAAGACGGCAAGCTGACGGAGCAGCAAAAAGAAAAACTGAACGATCAGATCAAAAAGATGGCCGAGCAGATGAAGCAGGCCGCGAAAGATCACGAGCAAAAGAAACAGCAGCTGCAAGAAAAAATTCAGCAAGCCAAACGCGAAGGCCGCAACGAAGACGCGGCGAAGTTGCAACAGAAACTCAACGAAGCGGAATCGGCCGATTCTCAGATGCAGCAAATGCAACAGATGGCGGATGCGATGCAGCAAGCCGCCGACGCAATGCAACAGGGCGACGATGCTGCGGCGGCTCAGGCGATGGAAGAAATGTCTGGGCAGCTGGGCGAAATGCAGCAAGCGATGTCAGAGTTGGAAGACCTCGAGTCGGCGCTGGGGGATCTGTCGCAGTCCAAGAACCAAATGAACTGCAAGCAGTGCAATGGGGATGGCTGCCAGGCTTGCCAAGGCGATGGATTCGGCGAAGGCGACCAACCAGGGATGGGAATGGGACGCGGCAAGGGCGAAGGTGACCGGCCTGAAGAAGAAACCGATATCAACACCTATGACACCCAGGTTCGCGGCAAGGTCAAACGCGGCCGAGCGATCATCGCTGGTTTCGCCGACGGCCCCAACCGCAAAGGCGTGACTCGCGAAGACATTCAATCCGCGATTGAATCGAATCTCAGCGAAGAGAGTGATCCGCTGGAGGATCAGGTGTTGCCACGCGACGAACGCGAACAGACCCGTGAATATTTTGACCGGTTGCGAGAGGGTTCATGAGCCGCGGGAACGTTTGGACGCTTGCCTTGGTCCTCGCCGGATGCATTTGGCGAGGCTTGTGGTTGTCCGCTGGAGTGGCCGATCGAACGTCGGTGGCCGATACGACGCGTGCTGAATTGCTGAATCAGGTGAACGACGCGTGGACGCAGAATAGGAACCTGCCCCGCTCAACCGATTGGAACGACGTTCAGGTGCTGGCTTTTTTCACGGACGCTACCGCCTCGCCTCGTCCTGTTGCTGGTTCATCCAAGTGGCAGTTGGAGTCGGTTCAGCGGTTTGATCCTGACGCAGCGGTGTGGATCGTTTCGGGGCCCGATGGCAAACCGGGCTGGGATGGTTGGGATGACAACCAAGATGGCACGGTTGATGACCTGGGCGAACTTGGTGCCGCGTGGAGCGACGACCATTGCTTGACGCCCTTGGATCCCGACTTTGAACAACTCGATCCGTCGAATGCTCGAATCATCAATCGCGGCACGTTTGTTCTCTCCGATAAGCAAACGTTCATGGCGGAACGATCGGGAAGCCTGACCGATGCTTCGAATCTCTCGAAGCAACCTCGATGGCGATGGACGTTTTCAGATCAGGCAGCTTCCGTCGCTCGTTGAGCGGTCCAGCGTTGCCGTTGTTGATTGAACTGGCGAAGGTCTCGGCTGCCGATTCGCTGGCATTGGCAGTGTGCTCCCCAGGCCAAAACCAAGTGCGTCCAAAACGCGAGTTGTCGGTAGTTTCCTGCGGCCCATTCGGCGATCAGTTGAGCTGCTCTCTCTGAGAGCCGGGATTGGAACTGACCCGCATGAGTGAGGGCAGCCAAAACACAACCGGCGAGCGACTGGGTTGAGACATCCATTGAGTGACTGACGCCGGAGGATTTTGCCTGCCCCATCACCAGCAACGTCATGGGGCTTTGTCTTGGATCCAGTTTCAGAGATTGCTGGTACCACTGGAGGGTCGATGAGGGAGGTGATCCATCCACGATGCACAACGTGTGAATGCCGTGGGATTGGTTCGCTCGAGCGACTGACCACCATCGCTGGCAAAGGTCGCGATCGAAGTCCGCGGCATCCGTGCCCATGACATCCAACGGCAAGTCATCCAAACCGTGAGTCGCCATCCACTGCCGCGCCCAAGTGGTCGCCCCCGCACCCGGACGGGCATGCAAATTCGCGATTCCGACATGGTTTCGCAGAACGGTTTCCAACCAGATGCGAGCTTGCGAGTGTTCCGGGGTCGCAAACAGGAACTCCCCAGGTTCTGACGGGAACGACATCCCGGGGGAATTCGCGAATGGTTGACGGAACAATCCCCAGTGGCTTTGATCGGCCTGGCTGAGCAACGGGATCGGCATCGACGGCGGTCTCTCGGGGGAAGAATCGGCTGTCCCGGTGGGAGGGTGCATGTGCCAAGCTGCCGTCGCAGCGTGTTGATGCACGCATCGCTCTTCGGATTCGTGTGCCACCGGGGTTTGCTATTCAGTCAGATCGACTGCCCCGCTCGCCGAGCACTTTCTGTTTCGGTTACCTTGCATCGATCGCTGCAACCGGCACGATTGCACCTTTTCAGTCTCTTGTCACTTTTCGATTTTGGTTTGAACCGACACCCATGACTCGACGCTACTACGTACCCGATTTGCGAACCCAGGCACCCGTGGTGCAATTGCCTGATGAAGAAGCGTCTCATGCGGCGAGGGTCATGCGAGTTCAACCTGGTGACCGAATCGAGTTGTTCGATGGAACCGGCCATCAGTCCGGTGCAGAAGTTGTCTCGGTCAGTAAGCGGGAGTGCGTGGTCCGATGCGATGCGATTGAGACAGTGAATCGGGAACCCCTTGTCGCGGTGGACTTGGCGATTGGTTTTCCAAAACCAGATCGCGCCAAAGAGATGGTGGAACGTCTGGCGGAACTGGGGGTCGCCCGCGTGTTCCCGGTGGTGTTTGAGCGGACGCAGCGACCTCCAGCCGACAATTTGCTCAGCAAACTTCGGCGGATCGTGATCGAGGCGTGCAAGCAATCTGGACGCAACGCCTTGATGGAGATTGAGTCGCCCATTGAATTTGAATCGTTGGCGAAAAGAATCTCGGGGGGCCAAGCGAGCCGTGAAACGGAGCCCACCGGGCAGTCTCCCGTGGTCTCTTGGCAGCGTGTCTTGGTTGCGATGCCAAATTCTCCGCCGCTGATCGCAATGGAGGATTCATGGCAAGCGTTGAAAGCTTCCGAGGCCGACCAATCCAATTTCGATGGACGACCGAGGACCTTGGTGTTGATTGGTCCCGAGGGAGGGGTGTCCGAGGCGGAACAGCAACGGTGCAACGAGTTGGGTGTCGAATCGGTTGGCTTGGGAAGCCGAATATTGCGGATTGAGACGGCTGCATCGGTTGTGGCGGCGCGTCTGGTGGTCGATTGAGAGTTCTGTACACCATCGAGGCCGACATCGGTTCGGTTTCAAATTGCAAGCTAGGTTTGCATGGCCGACGGATCCATCCCAATGGGGAGGGTCGTTTGGTACCACTGCGAACAACTCCAATTGCTTGCTCCACGCATGAATGCTCTGCTCACCGACACTCACAATTTCGAATCCGCCGCGCTTGGCGGTTTGTTGACGGACGATACGTTTTGGCCGGCCGAACCCCGTTCGCTCAATGAACTCGGGTTGTCGGTCAGCTTCATCGAAGCGTTGACGATCAAATCCATCCATCAGATTGGCACCATCAGCGGCCGCAACGTGGCGACGATGATGGGATTGCCGTTCCGGTTGGTGGAGCCAATTGTGGATGCACTGCGAACCCGAAAGTTTGTGGCGCACGTGCGACCGGCTGCGTTCAACGACTACTACTATTCATTGACCGAGTTGGGACAGAAGCGAGCGCAGACTCACCTGCAGCAATGCAGTTACATCGGGCCTGCTCCCGTGCCTTTGGCGGACTACACACTCAGTGTGGAAGCTCAAGCGGCCGGTGTGGATCCGATTGAGCGAGATGATTTGCAAGCTTCGCTTTCGAAGATCTCTTATCAAGACGAACTGCTCGATCAGATTGGCCCCGCCATCAACAGCAACACCGGGATGTTCCTTTTTGGTCCTCCCGGCAATGGGAAAACGACCATCGCCCGCAGTTTGACGCAGTGCTTGGGACAAGAAATCTGGATCCCGCATGCAATTTTGGACGACGGGAATCTGATCAAAGTCAAGGACGATGCCTATCACAAAGAGGCACCCGTGCCAGAAGGCGACGGTCAATTGTTGAAGTCTCAAGAGTGGGACAAGCGGTGGGTGCGGATTCAACGGCCCAGCGTTGTGGTGGGAGGCGAGTTGGTGATGGAGAACCTGGAAGTCCGCCACGATCACCGCTCCAACATTTGCGAAGCTCCGCTTCAAATGAAGAGCAACTGTGGTTGCTTGTTGATTGATGACTTCGGGCGTCAACGCATCGCGCCGGAAGAATTGCTCAATCGCTGGATCGTGCCGTTGGAGAATCGTTGCGATTACTTGACGTTGCCGACCGGCAAGAAAATTCAAATTCCGTTCGAGCAGCTCATCTTGTTTTCAACCAACCTGAATCCAGATGATCTGGTCGACGAAGCATTCCTTCGTCGTGTGCCGTACAAAATTTTTGTGAACGATCCATCCCCAGAAGAGTTTCGTTCGCTGATGAAAACCGTTGCTTCTCAGATGGGGTTTCCAGAAACCCCGGAAGCGGCCAATCATCTCTTGGCTTACTACCAACAGAACGATCGCCCGCCACGTCGCTGCCATCCACGAGATTTGCTGACACAGGTTGCCAATTTTTGCAGGTATCGTCGATTGCCTTTGACGTTGCGACCTGAGTACCTGGATCAAGCCTGCCGTAGTTACTTCAGTGCTCTTTGATTCTTTCCCGACGGATTGAAAAACGAGGTGGTGATCCGCTTCGCCGACAACTCAAATCATTCTCTTCCAAGTCTTTTCACTGTTGTTCAGTGTCGCCCGATGACCGTCAAAACAACCCACACGATCGCACCAGGTTACGAGCCCATCTCCGGTTACAGGCTGGAAAAGAAGATTGGCGAAGGCGGCTTTGGTGAGGTGTGGCGCGCCAATGCGCCAGGCGGGCTCAAGAAGGCGGTTAAATTTGTCTTTGGTGCCAAAGATGCCAAGCGTGGTTCCCGCGAATTGAAGTCGTTGGAACGGATCAAAGGGGTCCACCACCCGTTCTTGTTGACGCTCGAGCGGTTCGGCATTGTGAATGACCGGTTGGTCATCGTGACGGAGTTGGCCGACGGATCACTCGAAGATGTTCTCAAACGACACCAAGACCGTGGGTCGTGTGGAATCCCTCGCGCGGCATTGCTTTCGTACTTGCATGACGCGGCGGATGCACTGGACTATCTGCATGGCAGCTACCAATTGCAGCATCTCGACGTGAAGCCAGGCAACTTGTTGCTTGTCGGTGGGCACGTGAAAGTGGGTGACTTTGGGTTGCTGAAAGATTTACGCGAGATCGATCATTCGGTGATCGGCGGTCTGACACCAATCTACGCGCCGCCCGAATTGTTTGATGGCCGGCCCAGCATCAACAGCGACCAGTACTCCTTGGCGGTGATGTACCAAGAGTTGCTGACGGGAACGCGGCCGTTTGCTGGGCGCACGATCGCTCAGTTGGCGACACAACACATTCATGCTGCGCCTGTGCTGGACTCGTTGCCAGCGGCGGACCGTGTGGCCGTGGCTCGCGCCCTTGAAAAAGATCCTGAACGGCGTTTTGAATCTTGCAAGGATTTTGTCGAGGCTCTCCGCACCCCGCGTGGACGCGAAGGGACAGTGGTTCAGACAACGACCAAGGCTAGCGTTCTCACCCGGCAAGAAGCGGTGGAAGATCTGCCAAGTTTGCAATCCAGGTGTGCAATCTTTCATGGACGTGTCACCGGTCACGCCTTGGTGGTCGCCGTCGGCGGTGCCGGGGCCGAATGCCTGCACGAACTGCGGAGTCGCGTCGCGACGCTGCACAGTGCATGCCCGCTGGATTTGCATTCGGTGTTGATTGACACCGACATGAACGCCATTCATGCCGCCCGTCTGGCGGAGGCATCCGATCGCATCCCTCCCGCAACCATTCTGCACACGCCGCTGAAGTCTGCTCAGCAATACCGAGAAGGTCGAACCGATCATTTTCGTTCGTTGTCCCGACGTTGGATCTACAACGTGCCGCGCAGCGGCGCGACCGAAGGCATGCGTCCTCTGGGGCGCTTGGCGATGGTTGACCATGCGAAAAGCATTGACACGGGACTTCGCGAATCAATTGATCACTTGGCGGCCGTCTGTGGTGACCGCGTGCCTTCCGTTTACATCGTGGGTTCTCTTTCGGGAGGAACCGCCAGCGGCATGGTGATGGATCTGGCGCCACGAATTCGAACGTTGTTGGATGAAGCGGGGCTGGAAAGTGCTTCGGTTTTGCCGTTGCTTTCGACGGTGTCGTTGCAGGGCAATCCGCATCAACCGCTGACGTTGCATGATTCGCATGCAGCGGTGTCTGAAATCGGGCACTACATGTTGCCGGAGAACAGTTATCCCGGCGATTCGGGGATTCAGTGGCAAGGTGTGCCGGCATCACGAAACCCGCTTCGCAACGCGTATGTGGTGGTGGATGGAGATCATGCTCTGCCTGATTCTTGTTCCGCAGCGGCAACCATCGTGGATTACCTGTGGGTGGATGCCACCGGCGCTGGGGACTTGCTGGCGGAAGCTCGCCGCAGTGACCAAGCCGACGCGGGGATGCTCGCCAAGCCAATGTTGCGTTCGGTTGGTGTGTCGCGTCTGAAATGCGTTCGGGCTTTGGAAGAAAACCTGTTGGCTCCCACCACGGCAAGGCATTTGTTGCTTCGTTGGTTGGGGAATCCGAATGAATCACGGCAGATCGCCGGGCTGACCGCCGAGCGTCTACGCAAACGATGTGGCCTGGATGTCGCTTCTTACCTGGACGAAGCGAAGTCGCCTTTTGGTCAAGACAGCGATGCGATCACCCGCCACCTTTCCGATTTGATTTCACGCATTCCTGTGCCGGAATTGTTGGAAGGAACCAAGATCACACGGTTGTTGAAAGAGACGCTGAGTGAATGCGACGTTCTGCATCGACTGGATCGTCGGGCTGCAACTCAAATGGTGATGCTGCGCCGCGAAATTTCGGTGCGGATGCACGATGGGCGAATTGATGTCACCTCCAGTGTGCAAGCCACCGAAGGGCTGATGAAGTGGTGCAACGACGCGGTGCAAGAGTTGGGACAATTCCGTTTGGATCTGCGACGTCAACAAGACGAAGAACGCAAAAAGGGAGCCTCCCAGCAAAATCTGGAAATGGAGATCGAGTCGGTCGAGAAGTTGGCGATGATGGAACTGGATGTGATCGCATCGGAACTAGCTGCGGAGCAACTGAAGGCATTCACAGAGCGTGTGAAGACCTTGCATGAAACGCTGACCAAAATGGCGATTCGAATTGCACAAGCGATCCGTTGTGTTCCCGGTGACAATCGGGACACAGAAAACCCTTGGGAAGAGATGCCGCAAGAAATCCAAATGCGTTTCAATCCTGTGCTGGAGGATTTGCATTCGCAGACCGCGTCCACTTGGTTGCTTGGCCCGTTGCGGGACTCCAAGGTCGAATGGGACGAGCAAGCGATGGCGGCCGATTTGGTTGCCAAGTGTTTGCCGGTGATCGAAAATGTGATCGACTCGCATCGACATTCTTCCGAAAATCTCACCGACACATCGACTTCAGCGGCAGCGGCGTTGACTCATGAATCAGAAATGACCAACACGCAAACCATTCCCGTCTCACGAGACACCAACACGGCGCAACTCGTCAAAACAGGCATTTGTGAAACGCAGACGTTTGAACGCAAGCCGGGGGGCAATTCCTTGTGGACCGAGCAGACAACGATTGAGTCCGCTTTGCAAGTTGCCTCTCCGCCGTTGTTGCACTGTGGCGGCCGCCAGCGTTTGTTGCTGTTGGTCGGAAGCGAATCGGAGCGAGAACGGTTGGAACCCAAGGTGTCAGCTGCTCACACGGGATCTTTGACGACGGTGGTGATTCCTGGCGTCACGCCAATTCTGGTTCACGAAGCGCAGCAGATTCCGATTGACAATGTCTTGGAACAGTTGGATTTGGTTTCCGGAGGCAACACGCAGGTCAGCAAACGCTTGCACGCTCGAACGGATGTGGACTGGAAGGACTGAGTCGCTTCGAGACACTCCCTTCTTGATTGGCGTTTACGAAACGTCGCTTTTCGAAGGCAGCAGCTCCCACAATCTTCGGTCTGCCAGTGAGTCGGCGACCAGGTGGACATCCTCGAACGCATGCAATTGAGTGTGCTCGTTCGGAACGGCCACCGTGACCGCGCCGGCTGAGACTGCCGCCTTGGCACCGTTGCCACTGTCTTCCAAAACCAGCATTTGAGATGGCGACACACCAAGTCGATCAGCGGCTTTCAAGTACATCTCTGGATTGGGTTTGCCGTGCGTGACGTCGTCACCCGTCAAGACGAATGCCAGGTCGTTGGCCCACTGCGTGGTGGGCAAAATTTGGTCCACAAACTTGCGTCGACTGCTGGTCGCCAAACCAAAGGGCAAACCGCTGTTTTTCAAACGCCCGATCCATTCTTCCAGACCTGGCATCGGTCGAAGTTCACCAAGCAATAGCTCACCGTAAACAACGTCGGATTCAGCTAGCAATGACACTGGATCGTCATCCAGCCGATGGTGCTCAATCATTTGGCCGATCGCTGACAACCCGATCCGACCCATCATCTTTTGTTGCAATTCCAATGTGAACGTGTGCCCACGACGTTGCAACAACACTTGCCCCACTTGGAAGTAAATTCGTTCGGTGTCGAACAACAGCCCGTCCATGTCCAAGGCGACGCCGAGAAGGTGCATGTTCATTCTTGAGTTTCAGGGTGAGATTGGAATCAAGGGGAGGTTGTCCGCCGGTCGACGGCAACGATAACGGCGGGCAACAGCATGAGATTGGTCGCAGCAGAAGCGGCCAAGGTGGCGGCAATCAACATGCCAAAGGTCGCGGTGGGAATGAAAGGGCTGGTCATCAAAATCCCGAAGCCAACCACCAATGCCAATGTCGCCAGCAAGATTGGAGTCGCCACATCCGTCGCCGCCTCCGTGGCTGCGGTCGAGGGATCCAGCCCCGCCACTCGGCCGCGTTGGTAGCCGGCCAGAAAGTGAATGGAACCATCGATCGACAACCCGATGGAGACCGCACCAATCATGGCGGATCCCAAATCCAAGCCACCTCCCACCAATCCCATCAGAGCCAGGACGAACATGACCGGCAGCGTGTTGGTCAACAACGCAACGATTGCATATCGCACGCTTCCTGTCGCGATTCCGATCAGCAACCCCACCAACGTCAAGGCGATCGCCAGTGCGTTCCACTGATCACGCAGCAGGCTGCTGACCAGTTGCGACATCAACACCGAGTAGCCCGTCACGAGTGAACGCTCGTCAAAGCCCTGAGCCGCCTGGGAGACCCGCTCTATCAGTTTGCGTTTGACTTCACCGGGCAGACCTTCTTCGCTGCGCAGCATGATCCGCAATTGACGTTGGCTGCCTTCCTGGGGCGGATCAAACGTCAGCAACGCGTCCGCGAAGGTTGGGATGGCGGTTCGCATTCCAGCCAGCCGGACCTCCGGCGTGACGAGCGACAACAACGGACTCATTGCCGCAACCTCATCGGCATCCGCGAGCGACAAGACTTTGGTCAGGCCATGAGTTTGCCCCGTGACTGAATCGACCACTTCCAATTCACGCAGCTCAGTTTCGAATTCCCGAACACGATTTGCGTACTCGGGGGTGATGGTGTCGGGAGCTGGCAGGACGACGTCCCACACGCCCGCCCCACCCAGTTGTTGTTCCACCCTCTCGTACGCCTGAACGATGCGACTGCTGTCACGAAAGTTGCTCAAAAAACTGGTTTCGGTTTTGAGTCGCGTTACCATGATGGTGCACAAGATCAAGGCGATGACAGAGGCCATCGACAAAAGCTTTCGATGACGCAAACTGGTCGAGACCAGGTGAACGAGGAATCGTTTTGATGGCGAGCGTCGATCATCCAGAGGCGTCTCATGTGACTGCTCGCGCTTCCCAGAAGGCAGGCTCATCAAAGCAGGGGTGAACCAGATCAAGGCGGCGACAATGGCTACGGCGGCCACGGCGGTCATCGCGCCAAACTGCTGCACCGGCCGAACGTCCGATTTCAGCAGCGATGCGAAACCAGCCGCGTCGGTGAGACACGTCCACAGGATCGGAATGGCCAAGAAGGCAATGACTCGAACGGTCGATTCGCTTGAATTGGATGACACGTTCTCGCCCGCGCTGTCGCGAGACCGGACACCAAGGTGCATCACCGCGGCCACCACAATGACCGCAATGATTGCGATCAAGATGGTCGAAACCAATGACATTTCCATCCCCAAAGCAACGATCGAGGCTCGGGTGCAGACCGTCGCCCAGGCGATCGCCATCGCGGCCAACAAAACGACTCGGTAGTCTCGCAGGGTCAGTAGCATGACCAGGCTGAGCAAACCGATTGTCCCCAGTGCCAGTCGGTTGCCATCCGCTTGAATCATGTCAAAGGCATCATCGAGCAACACCGGTTCGCCGACTAGAACCGGAGCCCGCTGGGAAGGGATTTGGTCGGCCAGCCGCTGCAAGTCCTTGATGGCTGACTCGGTGTGGCCCGGTTGAAGCATCGCGACGATGGCAGCGGTCTGCTCATCTCGGCCGTGCGTGTATCCCGCGAAAAGTTCTCGAAATGAATTCGCGACGGGGTCGTCTTCCGCGAGCATCTTCGACGGTGCTGGAGTGGCCTCCGGATTCGATGGGATGGATCCGCCCAGGAGTGAGAACTGGGGGCGGATGTAAGCAAATGCCTGGACCAATTTCGCGACGGAAAGAACCCCCCGTACGCCCTCGATCGATTCGGCCGACTGGGTCCATTTTTGGTTGCGTGCGACCCCCTCCGGTGTCATCAGCTCCGTGTCATCGTAGACCAGCATGACGACCAAATTGCCGCCGAAGGTTTGTTGCAGATGTTGGTACTGGTTCAGAGTGGGATCGGACGGCGAGAACATCGCGGCCAGAGAGCGATCCATGCCCAGGTCGGTCTGGTAAATCGCCAGCGGGATCGCCGACAGGCACCCCATGCAGAACAGCCACCAACGCCCCACCCACAAGAATCGGGCGAGTCCGTGACGCGGGGCAGCGATCAACGAAGTTCTCACGAGGCAGCCGGCTTCGCACCTTCGCTAGGGGCCGCAATGTCATCGTCGGGAGAGGCGGTGCCAGCAGGTTCGTTGTGCGGCGAAGGTGGGAAGAAAAAAGATTGAATCAACAACATGATTGCTCCGGTGACCAACAGGGAATCCGCAATGTTGAAGTTGGGCCATTTCCATTGCTCCGACGCTTGCCAGAGAATCCAATCGCGAACGCCGCTTTGCCACTGATCGGGCAGTCCGGGTTCCCACCAGAATCCTAGGCGGTCGTAAAGGTTGCCGATGATCCCCCCGGTGATGCATCCCAAAGCGAATGTCAACCAACTCGATCGGGCTGCCTGGAAGAAGAACAGCCAGGCGACGATCGCCACGGCGGCGATCACTGAGATGGCTGCGAACATCAATCCCTGGCCGGCTCCCAAGCCGAAGACCGCGCCAATGTTCACAGCGGTTTCGATTCCAAAGTAGCCTTCGATGATCCAGTGAACATCTTGGGTTCCGGGCAGGCCGCGCCAGCGGAAGATGACTTCTTTGCTCCACAGGTCCAGTGCCCCTCCGGCGACGGCCAGCCCGAAGAACAGTGCGTAGCGGCTGGCGGGGAAGGCCGCTGTTTGGGCAGCGGTGTTCGACGAATCGGATTCGTATCCGGAAAGATTCTCTTTGGCTGAATTCATTCGGGCGGGCCAAATGGAGGAACGCCAGGCTCGGTCGCCTGTTCGTGGTGCTTCAATCAGCCAGCACCGTAGATTGCTGCGGCAGAAATTCCCAGATGACTATTCGAGAAGATCCGGCAAACGTTCCAGAATGTGGGTCCCAAATTTGAATTGGGGTCCCAGGGCCTGCGGTTGCAAAAACGCAGACGGGCTCAGGCCGAGGTCACTGGTAGCTTGCGACCCAATTCCGCAGTTCCGACTCCGAGCGATACCCAACTTCGTCAGCCAGGACTTCGCCATTTCGGACCAAGAACATTCGGGGGATGCCCTGAATACCAAATTTCGCAGCGACTTCTGGACGCTCGTCCACATCAACGGTGACGACGTGAACGTCCTTTGGCAGAGTCGATGCGAGGGAAGCGATTTCTTTGTCGACCTGTCGACATGGACCACACCAGGGGGCACCAAACTTGACCAAGACCAGGCTTTCGTTGTCCGCTGAGCCGACGACTTGCTGGATCGCATCCGCAGGAATATTCGCTGGTGGGACCGAGTTGCTCGGTCCATTGCAACCGATGAAAAACAGCGAGACCAGGCCGATGAATGCCGCTGTGATCGAAGTCACGGCGAGTGATGCGGGGCGAGAAATGGACGGCATGATCAGACTCCGCGAACAGCATGGCCGGGGTGGCCGAAAGGAAGGCGGCCGCCAAATTGGACGGCCGAGGGAAAGGCAAGGCAGGGAAAAGGAAACAACCGATTGTACTCCCATAAGAGCAATGACTGTTTCCGAGATTTCCCCGCATCGGATTCCGTTTGCATTCTGTCCGCTTTTCAGCAGAGATGCTTTTACGAGTGGAAGTTGTAGGCTTCGTTGTACGGATCAAAATCGGCGTCCGTCAGCCCGACGTTGACCTTCAAGTTGAGGTAGTTGTACTCCTCAATCACCTCGCCACGTTCACCGCCGGCCTTCGGCCAATCGTGGGCAATGTAGCGAATGGGCATGTTCAGCTCATCGTCCATGAATACCTCGGCGGTATGGAATTCCGCGTCCGGGCGACGGGTCGGCTGAGTCAAACGCAGCAAAGTGCACTGACGATTTTGAAAGCGAGCCCCATTGCGCAACTCTGCGTGTACATCTTCGAACTGAAGAGCCTTCTCGCCTCGTTCGATCAATTTCAAAATCATGTTCTCGACACCGATCTCGGTCATCGGATATCGCTGGCCACGCATGGCAAGCATCCCGGTTGGCGGAATCGAGACGGTTGGCAAAAAGCGGCCTTTGAAGCCACCTTCGTGAGCGACAATGTTGCCGTTGTTTTGATTCTCGACGTAAATGACTTCGCGACCTTTCACCGAGGTAGGTTTCGCAAATGCCAAATAAACGCTGAATGGTTGCACCAAACGACCGTTCGCCTCTTTGCGATTGCGAACCTTGATGGTCATGAATTCGTGTTCGCCGATGGTGTCACCGATGCGTTCCCGTTTGACCAGAACGGCCGTGTAATCATTGACTTCCGTTTTGGAACGTGTCAGCGATTGACGAGCCATTTCCAAGCCACGAACCAAAGCGGCTTTCGCGGAACTGACGGGGGTGGCCGGTGAAGCCTTCTGTGCGGACAAGGCGGCGTTGGCGACCCGGTGGACGGGTTTGGTCCACTGAGGATCTTGTCCGAAGAGGTTCGATTGAGAGAGTCCACCAGCCAGCAATCCGCCGGCGAGTCCCAAGAATTGACGACGAGGGGTATTCATCTCAGCTTCCTTGCTGGGTGTGGGTCAGGCATTGAGTGGGAGAAACGCCACGGGAAGGCGGTCCATGTGTCTGCGTCAAGCAAGATCGACCGACTGAGTGTGCATCAGCCAATTCTGTGGTCGACTCAACTACAACCCGAACAATCCGAGTAACCATCCGGAGGAATTTGCGATCCAGGCAGCGGAAAACCAAGCTGGAACGGGGCCGACAATAGCAAAATGTCAGCGTGAGGACCAATCCAATCGTGAAAAGACGTCACGAAAAGTTCATGGCGGTGGCGATTGCGGTGAAATCGCTCAGATGACTCAACGCGATTCTTTTAAACCACGCAGGACGGAGCTTTTCGTTTGAAACGCAGACAATCGTGTTTCCATTTCTGAAAGATCCGTGTCAATCCAATCGCCCAAGGCGGTGTGGACCGATTCAGCGTCGAACAGGGCGGTGATTCGTCCCCAGTCGAGGCACTGGATTTTATGCCGTGGTGAGCCGGTATCAGACGGCACCCATTCAGACGGATTCGGTGTTGGCGATGAAGTTGACATGGTTGTTTCCCCAGGACCATTCCAGATGGCTTCACCCAGGTCTAGGTTCGGCAAAATCGGGGCCGAAGAATCAATGTGGTTTATCGAAAACCTACGTTGAACGCGATTGAAACACGTGGGAATTACGTGAAAGGAAGAGAAAACAGGAGTTTGAGGCACAGCCTTTCTACGGATCGGACCCGTTGCAGGTCGCCGAAATTCACCCGGAAAGTGGGATTTTCGGTTTTTTTGCGCCCGTTTGCCAAGACGCGACTGCCTGGAACGAAGAACACGATGATGCGGCACTGACTCCGCCCCGAAATCCCACGAAATGTTTTCTCAGGAGAACAACGATGCTCAAAAAACTAGTGCTGGCAGGAACCGCTGCCACTTTGTTGTCCGGTTTGTCCATTGCCACGCCAGTTGGCAGCTACGCTCGTTGCGGGTGGTCTTACCTGACCAATTCCGCCAGCGACGCGGTTCCATTGGAATGGGAGCTCAATCGCGCCCGCCAATTGATCGTGGATTTGAAACCCGAGATTCAACAAAATGCTCGCCGAATCGCTCAGGAAAAAACCGAAGTGGTTCGATTGCAACGTGAGTTGTCCACGACGGACGAGAAGCTGGCGAAAGCGAAAACGGACATCGAACGGCTGACGAACGATTTGCGTGACGAAAGCTCGATTTATTCTTACGGGGGAGTCACTTACACGTCGGCCCAAGTGAAATCAGATTTGGGCAATCGCTTCAAACGATTCCAAACTCGCCAGCAAACCTCGGAAAAGATCCGGCAGATGCTCTCCGCTCGCGAAGCTTCGCTGGCCGCTGCTTCCGAGCGAATGGACGCCATGCTGGACGCCAAACGCCAGTTGGAAGTCGAAGTGGAGAACCTGCAGGCTCGCTTGGGTGCCCTGCGTGTGGCGCAAACCAGCACGCAACTGCATCTCGACGACAGTGCATTGTCGGACACGCGACGCTTGCTGGACGACATTGCCACGCGAATCGACGTCGAAGAGGAAACGATGAAGGTCGATGTCGAGTATTTCGGCGAGATCAACTTGGATGAGCCCTCGGACGAGAACCTGCTCGATGATGTCACCTCCTACATGCAAAAGCTGGATGGTGGCGACAATCAGGCCTACGTTTCGATTCAGTTGGATGAAGAAAACAGCGATTCATCGCTGTGATCCGTCTGGCACGGGGAGCATCGGGCTCCCCGTGTGACCGTCCGAGTGAACCTGACGGAACGTTCTCGTCTAGATGAAAAGGCATGCGATGAGTGCTTTGGCCGATACAATGGAACTTCCCGCAGACTACTCGAATCCTTTGGCAACATCTCGCCCGATGAAATTCACCCACTCCCCCAACGATCTGGTCCTGGACCGATACACGATTCGTCGTGGCATCGGCGTGGGGGGATTTGGTGAGGTGTATTTCGCGGTCAGCCAAGCGGGCAAGGAAGTCGCGCTCAAACGAATTCAAAGAAACCTCGAGGTGGAGCTGCGAGGTGTTTCGCACTGCTTGAACCTCAAGCATCTGAATTTGGTCTCGCTTCACGATGTGTGTCGCGACGCCGATGACCAAGCTTGGGTCGTGATGGAATACGTCGCGGGGCCCAACCTGCGAGAGGTGATGGATGAGGCAGCGAAGTCCGCCGAATCGGATTCTCGCAACGTGCTGCCCAGCGGTTTGTTTGAATCGCAAGTCCGGCACTGGTTTGCCGGTGCGTCCGCCGGGGTGGCTCATTTGCACTCGGCCGGTTTGGTTCACCGTGATATCAAACCTGGCAACCTTTTTGACGACAATGGCATTGTCAAAGTCGGAGACTACGGGCTCAGCAAGTTCATTTCCGCGTCCCATCGCAGTGGGCACACCGAGAGCATTGGAACGTTCCATTACATGGCCCCCGAGATTGGTCGGGGACAGTATGGACGCGAGATCGATTTGTATGCACTCGGTGTGATCTTGTTCGAGATGCTGACGGGCGAACTGCCGTTTGATGGTGAGACCCCGCAAGAGATCATCGTCAAACATTTGACCGACTCACCGGACTTGTCCCGGGTCCCCAACCCGTATCGAAATGTGATTCATCGATGCTTGCAAAAGGATCCCAGCAAACGTCCACGTGACGTCGCGGAGATGCTTTCGTTGGCTTCGATGCCTTCGGACCAAACGCCAGTTTTGGCGGAAGTGGTGACTTCGGAATCGAAGCCATTCGACAGCGATTCCTCCCGTTTCCAGTCGAAGAAACGTCGACACGCCGATCCTGTGATTGCCGCCGGATTGGCGTCGCCACACGCTGGCGGTGCGTCGATGGTTCTGAATTCATCGGCAGGGGAAGAACCGATCGCTCGAGCTGTTCGCAACAGTTTTTCAGATGCACGAGCGTGGTGGCGAGCGTTGGAAACGTCCCCCGGCATCAAATTGGTCTTGGCTGTTTCTGCGGTCGCGATTTTGTTGATCAACACGCATTGGTTGCTACCGGTGCTGTCGATGGTGGGATTTTTCTATGTTCCTTATTACGTGATTCGTCATGTCGTGTTGCAGCTGTCGGATCCCACGTCCTATTCGCCAACGTCAACGGATTCGCAAGGCCTGCGGCAGGGCGGCCCCCATGCTCACGCCGTTGCGAATGTTCGCCCAGCGGTCAAACCGACCATGACAAAAGCTCAAGTTCGATCGTTGTTGAGAACCAGCTTGTCGGACCGAACTCGGTTGTCACGGTCGGCCGAATGGGCCACGTCGGGAATGACCTCCATGATTGTGGCGGGGGTCCTGTTGTTGCTCAGTTCCGTGATCGGGATGCGCAGCACCCCGTTCACGCCAATGGCTTTGGCACCTTATGTGTGGATGGCCCTGGTGATTTGGCTGGGAGCATTCGGATTGCTAGGGATTGGAAAGTTCTGGGAAGGCAGCGACGGAGAAGGCTTGGTCCGCCGCCTGGTGTCCTCGTCCTGGGGAGCCTGTTTGGGTTTGCTCGCGTTCGTGCTCGGTCATTTTTTGATGGTCCCGATGGATGAAGGTTTGGGACGAGACATTGATGCGACCGCGCTTCCCGTTTCGTTCTACTTGGAATCAGGCGTCCCCAAAGCGGCCGCCATGATGGGGCACTTCGCGTTGCTGTTTGCTTTGCTTCGAATGTGGAAACCTGTCGACCCCCTGCGTCGCGTTCGGTTGAGCCTGTGGGCGGTCACCGTCGCGGTGGTGGGTGAATGGGTTGTGCACCAAATCGTTCCCGTCCCTCAACCCGCGGGCATGTTGATTGCCGGCGGCGTGATCGTGATGACTCAATTGTCAGCTCCTTGGGTGAAAGCCGATGCAATCTCAACCGTCTGAATACCGATGGTTGCCGATCGCGGCAGCCATGTTCTTCCTGAGCGGTCTGCCAGGCTGGAATTCCTCGACCACCTGTCACTGCTTTGCCGACGATGAAATCAAAGTCGAGCTGGAACAGGACAAGAATGACGCGGCTGAACTCAGCGTCGCGCCGCTGTCGCATTTGATCTATCCCTCTGACCGCCCCGGATGGATCGATGAGCCGTCCAAGAATGATGGAGACGAATACAGCGTGGTGGTGACGTCGGGACCGAGTGATTCCGTGGAAGAAGCCGACGAGTTGCTCGTCGTTTACGCTCGCGGGGCCGTCCAAAGTTACGTTGACGCGTTGATGTCCCAACACGATTGGGCGACCGCGCCCGAGATGATTCCGCTGGACGTTGATTGGATTCGCGACGAATTGGTGGTGCGCCGCTACGAAGGCAGTGTCCAAGTGGGCGATGAGACGAAGTACGAGAAAGCGATCCTGATTCGGATTGAGCCAGACGACAAAAAGGTCGTTGAAATGGCCATTGCCGATCGGCAGCTGCGGGAACGTTTGACCGCAACCGGAATCGTGATCCTGGGTGGTTTCACGTTGCTGGTCGGAGGATCGATCGTGCTAGGTGGGTTGGCTTCTCGTCAGCAGAGAACCACTTCGATCGTTTGATTCGGAATGACGTGAGTCATTCGTGTTGTCGCTTGATCAGTGCGTTTGCAGTTGGCACGCAAGGATTGGATTGGGTGACCGTCAGTCGCTCACTTGTTGGCAGCCAATTCGTTGACCGACCGAAACAACTCCGTTGAGAAGGCACGTTCGGACTGCATCCGAAACTCAGCCAAGTCCACGACAATGTGTTGGTGTGGCTCCGGGGGATCCTCCGAGGCCTGACTGCCCGACACGAGCTGCACCGTGTTGTCTTGGCTTTCCAGCATGGAAAGATCGCTGCTGTCATCTGGGAAGGACGAGTCTTCCAGTATCATGCTGTTTATCGATCCAGGGAAGGGGATTGGACGTCTGCTCGGTAGCACAAAGGATGGCCGACGAACGCGACAGCCGATCAATCGAGTGCGATAGGGAGGTGCAAAATTGACGAAGAAGGATTGGTCGTGCACACCCAAATCCAAGGTCAGTTGCGGGTTAATTTGAAGCAGATTTGCGATCTGTTTTGGTTCTAAGAAACAGTCCTTCAAGACCACGCGGCGGAGAGTTTCGGAGTCGGCAAGGACTTGAAGATGTGCCTCACTGAGGGAGCAACCAGCTAAGTCGAGAGCCTCAAGGTTGCCGTCCGTGAGCAGACGTCTGAGATCTTCAGCTGGGAAATCAACACCGCTCAGATTCAAGGAAGACAGCTGGTAAAGCGAGCTGACAATGCGTTTTGCATCGGCGTCCAAGGGCACGCGAGCGATGGAGAGCCTGCGAAGCGACGGAATCGCACGCAGCCAATGCAAGGTGCGCGAAGACACCTGCGTGTCGTCGAAATTCGCAACTCGTAACCGAAGCAGCTTTGACCAATGTGACGCCACGTCATCGTCCACACGACATCCAGGGAGCTCCAAGCCAGTCAGATACCGGTACTGTCCCAACGCCTGAAGTCGTTCCTTTGAGATGTTGGGGTAGGCCAACATCAAGTGATCAAGGTGTTTGAATTTCAGCATTTGGTCGATCACGCTGTCGTCAAGCTCGGGACCGCCACCGCCGAAGTAGCGCAGTTTGGTGAGCCCTTCCAGCTTCGCCTGTCGAGGCCAAGGGCTTTCGATCAAAAGTTCATCGAGAAGCGGCAGGTCGACCAACTGCAAATCCTCGATCTCGCCACGGATTTGAATCGATCCTCGAAGTCGCGGAAGGCTTCGAAGCTCAAGGCGATTCAGCTTGGAAACCTCGAAATGATCCAACGAAGTCAGGCTTCGATTCTCGGCGATGGTCAGCTGATCCAGGTCCGAAAGATCGGCGTGGAGACTTCGGAGTTTGGGCAGCTGCACAAGGCATTTCTCAAGCCATTCTGCCGAGATTCGGCAATCGCGGATGGCAAGGGATTGCAGTTGGTTCAGGCCAAAAACCCAGTCCAAATCAGAGTGCTTGAGGTTGGCTTTTTGGAGGTGGAGGTGCTTCAAATAAGAAAGCGAGGCGAGCCGTTCGTAAGATTCCGGCGGAAACTGAACACCCGCCAAATCAACTTTGCTCAAGGAGGGCGTCTGAGCAATTTGTTGCAGCCACGCATCGTCGCCCGCAACGATCGAATCTTCGGCCGTGATCTGGCCCTGTGAGTCATACCGGTACACGCCCAAGTAGATCTCTTTCAGGCGACCGACATCCTCCAGCCGAAGCTCTTTCAAGTCCGCGGCATGACATTCCAGCCGGCGGAAGTTGGGGACATTCACCAGGTGGACGGATTCAAACCGAGTCAGGCCATTCAATTGGTCCTCACGACCATACAGCAGCATCAGATCAATTGGTTCAACGATTTGTCGGAATCGCGGCAGGTTCTGTGCGTGCAAGGAATGTTTTTGCGAGCGATCCAGCTCAATCGTTTCCAGGGAAGGCATGTCCGTGAGCGACAATTGGAGCGTCGCATCGTTGTAGATTCGGATCGAATCGCGAATGGACAGGCGTTCGAGGTTCGGCCACTGGGACAGATTCAGGTGTCCCTGTTGGCCCGGTTTCGGACGGCTGAGGATCAGTGAGCGACAGGTGGACGCCCACTTTGGTTTGGAGATGGCATTGAGACTCAAAGGGTTGCGGCGCAAATCGACGTGCTGAAGCTTGTCCATCTGGTTGATCAACGCTGCCATCTGGGAATCCAGATTGCATTGTTCGATTCCGAGGTACATCAGACGCTTGCAGTCTCGGATGTCCTCGCAAACCTTCTCCGAAACAGGCGAACGGTTGAGCGACAAACTGGTCAGCTCGATGGCATCACCAAGTGGATCGAGCGAATGTTCATGCAAATGCCCATCGAAGACCAAAACCGATCGCAGTGTCGGTGTGCCAAGCAGCGTTTGCAGAGCCTTTTCAGAGGGCGAATAAAGCTCCACCGTACGCAGTCGCAAAAAGGACGCGTGCAGTTGGATCGGAATTCTCTTCTCGAGAAATAGAGGGGCTTCAAAAGTGAATTGATAACCACCACGGCATTCCAGTGATTGAATCTTCGCCAAGTGGTGCTTGGCAATCCAGTTGCTGCTGAAAACCAGGCTGGCTGGCAGCAGAAAGCATCCCGAGGCAACGGCGATGTCAAATCTCCGTCGCGTCCGTTCGGGAGCTTCAGAAATTGCGATGCGCTCACCTCGCCAACACCACAGTCGAAACGCGAAATAGATAAGCGCCGAAGCAAAGAGGATGTCGCCCAGCAAAGCTCGGCCGGACCAATACTGTGGGGTGTGATTCGCAATTGCGGCCAGAGCGTTGCTGGGCTTTGACTTTGCCGAGGTGCCTTGGGATCCCTCGTCGATCAACACTTGGTATCGCCAAGGCCAACCGGCCCGAACGATTTGGTCCGGGTCCAAGACCGGCACCCGTTGCACCAGCGTGAACGGTTCGCCCATCCAGCTCTCGCTGATTTGCGTGTACCGCCAGGGAACATTGAGCAGCACCACGAGGATTCCGATCAAGGAACTGACTGCGTAAGCGGTCAGCCGGGTGCGACGGCGATACTGCGAAACGGAATCCACCAATTCGTTGCCCCATGCGAGTGCATTTTCCTTCGAGGGGGGGAATTCCGCCCCCGATGGTCGAACAGCGTCAGTCTAGCAGACCCAATTGGCGGACGAGACATGTTCAATTTGCACCCTCGGTCAAACCCCAGGGGCAGCTGGATCACCAGATTTTGGCGTCGGTCAGTTGGCTGGTCACTTTTCCAGCCCAATCTTTGTTTGCCGCGGGGGAGGCGGGACTGGGATGCAGGATTCGATGGATGTGGAAAGGCGGTTGGCTGGCACTTTTTTGCCGAACCGATGCTTTCGGCGTGCGAGGTTCGCTGGATCCTTCAATGGATTTCACGACTCGCTTGAGACAGTTTTCAGCGAACGCACCGACCCCGACCAAATCGGTCCATGGGGCTGCCGTGATGACTTTTGCCAAGTGTGCGTCGCAGATGGCTTGCAGGGAGTCTCGTTCGGCGGCGGGCAATTTGTCGGGGGTTCGATTCTTTCCACCCGCTTCCATGAACACGAGCGGGCAATAGTTCGCGACGAAGTGCTGCTGAAAGAAATCAGCCGGGTCAGGGTATTTCTCTGAAACCAGTCCCCACAACCTGCGCCCACTGACTTCGCTTCGAGCGCAATTCAAGCCTTCGACGGGGCGTTTGGGGTGCTCGTTTGCAGGCCGTTCGACCTCGCCTTCCAATCCCATCCACTGCACGACTGCATTGATCTCACCAAACGGCACTCCGGTTTGCGCCATGCCCCACGGTCCCGGGTTCATGCCCAGGAACAGCACGTGAGCGTTGGCGCCGATTTGGCGCACGTATTGTTCATGAAGTCCCCAGGCATATCGCAGCGGGTTGTAGACGTGCGTGACCGGTTCTGCGAATTCGAGCTTGTCGACTTGATCGGAAAGTTCTCTCGCAGCGTCGAGCAGTCGCTTTTGAATCGGTTTCGGGCTCGGGGATTTGGTTGGCGACATGGTCACTGTGGGTTGGGGTTGCGTGTCGGAGTCGCGATTCCAATCGACTGGTTGAGGATCATGATCTTCTGCCAGATTTTTCGCGACAAACCGGACGAGAGTTGTTCGACTTCACTGACCGCTGCGACGGAAGCGGTGTCGTCAAAGTTCTTGACGTAGAGCGCCGCGATCTTCCCTGTCAGCGACAGCATCTCGCTGCAGTAGTCGAGGTACCGGTTCAGCTCCAGAGGCGTCATCTTTTGTCGCGGTGAGTTGTCCGTGCCGCGGAAATTGGATAGCACTCGCTCGGGGTCTTTGGTGAGTTGATGCATGTCGATGATGTGACACATCGATCTCAATTCGTGAATGGCAGTCAAAGCACGGCGGCGTTTCAATCGTGTTTCCAGCGAGATCAGAAAGTAGATGCCGGCACTGAGTAGCAGCATCACTTGGCTGGACGAATCCGCCATCGCGATCAGGTTGGGAAGCTTCATGTCATCGCTGGACAACTCCGTCGTCGCCGGTTGTGCGATGGAGAAGATCAGAACGACCAAGGATCCGATCAATCCGGCGAGCAACAGGTAACTGGCGAAGCGAATGCGTCGAATCGGGCGACCGATTTCTTGAGATCGCTGCGAGGCACTGCGACCAACCTCGAGCAATTCGCCGCACAAATGCTGCAGTCCCGAGTCGGGGAATCGTTCGCTGATCCGACGTTGCAATTTTGCGATCGTTTCCACGATTTGCGTGTCTTGCAGGGTCAAGCGAGAGGACGATTGTTTTTCCATCGGAACCTTCAAACGGAAAGGTACTCTTCCATGGCTTCGCGAAGCACATCGACGCGAACTTCGGTGCCCAGCCAAAGGGGGACCACCTTCGCCAAGCAGGCGGCGTGGATGTCCCAGCGAGTGATGCAGTTGCTGCCCGCGTCCATTTTGCAGCGTTCCCATTCGCTGATGTCGTTGGCGTCCCAGTTTTCGTTGAGATCGACCAACACTGTGCCTGGCGGCGTCGTCGAGCTGCGGAATGCATCGATGATTTCCGATGCGGGGCCATCCACGGCCAACCAAACATTTGCCAGCGAGGTCGTCGTGATTTCCTCGGGAGAGCTGACCATCACGACGCGATCGAGTGTGGTCTCTGCGGGCGAATCATTGGCTGGCGGACAATCCGGATCCGTGTCTTTGGCAGCGATTGCTTTTTCGGATGACCCGGTTTGCATCGACGCCTTCGCGGCGAGTTGATTCTCTGTCACCAGTCTTTGCGCGAGCTGTTTGCGAGAGGCGGTGTCGGAACTGATCACGAGCACTTGCTGAACCGAAAAACCACCGAACTCCAGCTGGTCTCGAATCAATTGCGTCCAGGTTTGTTCTCGGACCGAGATCGCTTGCCAATGCGATGGGGGAGCCTGTCCCGGTTTGGATTCGGGCGTGCTTCGCAGTGCTTCGGCAGGCAACAATGGGGCCATCCCTGTGATGCCCAGATTGCTTGCGGTGTTGGAGTCCTCCGACATCTGGCCGCGACAACTGGAGTCGATCCAGACGCCTCGGAAACTCATTGCGTGCATGCCGTTCACAGCGACGGGCAGTTGCTGTGGGCTCAAGTCAAACGACAGGACGCGGCAATCCACGTTGGCTTGCTCAAACGCACTTTCGAGTGCGAACTGCGTCGGATTGCCTGCCACCGGATGCCCGATCACCGCAAGCACGGGCTCGATCTTTTCGTCCATGGATGGAGGCATGCCGTGACAGGGAAGGCGTTGAATGATTTTGGAGGGGTGCGACGCGAGGCAGCGGAGATTGGAGTCAAAACGTCATCAACCGGTGTTGCCCGTCTCGCGTTTGGTCGAGGATGCGATCCCGGTCGCTTCTCTCAGCGTCCAGTCTACCGTCATCTATCTTGATGCACGACCTTGCTATGCTGGGCACTTGGCTGCGGTTTTAAATGTGTTGTTTTCTCCCCCCGTTTGCAGCCGGAACGCTGCCGTGACCCGACGAACATCTTCATGCAACCTTCTCGATCTGAATTCTGTTCGCTGGACCGTGCCAGCCTCCGACGGCATCAATGGGATCGGCTGCAAGTCGTTTGGCAACGCCTGAAAGAATCTGAGCACCCGCTTTATCGCGAGGCTCTTCAGATTGCTCCTGATTTGAGTGATTGGGAAACGTTCCAGTCGTTGCCGTTTCTGACCAAGTCAGATTTGCTCGGCAACTCTCGGGAAGAACCGTCCAAACTTTTCACGCAGCCGCGACAGGCGTATTCACGAGCCCACCAGACCAGCGGTTCTCGCGGTTGGCCGATGCCCATTTACGACACTCCCGAGGATTGGCGTTGGTGGCTGGAATGTTGGCAGTACGTTTTGGATGCCGGCGACGTCCGTCCAGCCGACACCGTCATGATGGCGTTTTCGTTTGGCCCCTTCATTGGCTTTTGGTCTGCCAACGATGCGCTGGTCGAACGAGGGTGCTTGGTGGTTCCCGGCGGCGGTTTGTCTTCTTCGGCCCGTTTGCAGATGATGCTGGATCGCGAGTGCACCGTCGTGTGTTGCACGCCCACCTACGCGTTGCATTTGGTTTCGGTTGCGAACGAACACGGAATCGATCTGAAAGGCAGCAGCGTTTCACGCTTGATTGTCGCGGGGGAACCCGGCGGAAGCGTCCCGGAGATTCGGCGTGCGATTGAGGAACCCTGGGGAGCCCGAGTGATCGATCATGCGGGAGCGAGCGAGCTCGGAGCCTGGGGATTTCCAAGCGCTGAAGACCGCGGCCTGCATGTCATCGAGTCCGAGTTCATCGCTGAGTTCTTTGTGCTCGACGAAGATGGTCAACCGGGGCGCGTAGCAGAATCAGGCGAGGCATCCGAATTGGTGATGACCAATTTGGGACGCCATGGCGGACCAGCGATACGTTATCGAACCGGTGACATAGTGCGTCCAGTCTGGGAGCACGGTTTGCCTTGTCAGTTTGTCAAGTTGGATGGTGGCGTGATCGGACGAGCCGATGACATGTTGGTCATTCGTGGCGTCAACGTTTTTCCCGCCAGCATCGAAGCGATTGTTCGCCAGGTGGTGCCCGAAGCCGAATTTCGAATGATCGCGACCCGGCAGGATCATTTGGACCAACTTTCCATTGAAATTGAATCTCCGGACTCAAATGAGTCTCAGCCTGGCAGTTTGGGGCAGATGAGGGAATTGAGAGATGCGTTCCGCGAGCGTCTGGCTTTGCGAGTCGAGATCACATTGGTTCCGGCTGGATCGTTACCACGCTCCGAGGGGAAATCGAAACGCTTTGTGGACCGTCGATGAACGACGGTAGCCACACCCAGCCATTTGAGCGGATCGTCCGGATTGCGCGACTACCCGAGAGCGAATGAGGTCATAATGACCACGCATCGCACCGGAAAAGAGGGCAAAACAGCTTTTTCGCTTGACGATATCGGAGGCGCAAGTGAACATCGGTTTGTCACGGTAGGGGGATTCCTTCATGCCCTGCGGTCCACAATCGATCGATCTCGAGAAAGTATCTATGGCTGAGTCTGCCAAACCGACCAACCGACTTCCCGCCCGCGGCCCCTCCAGTGCGTCATCTGACGGGGAAGAAACGCTGGATGTCCTGCAGATTTTGAGTCGGCAACGCTGGTTGATTGCCTTTCTGTCGATCGCGGGACTGGCTGCCGGTGTGGCGTATGCTCTGAACGCGCAGGTCTGGTACGAGTCCAACGCCAAGGTTTTGATCAACCAGAAGAGCGCTGGTTTGGGTGGCAACAGCACCGGCACTGACATGGTGGACGAGGATATTCTCGCCAACCACATGGAGCTCATCCAAAGCCGCATGATTGTCGGCGAGGCATTGGAGCAGAATGAGCTGTTGGATTTGCCATCGATTGAAACACATTTGAATGAGAAGACGGATGCGATTGACTACGTCATCGATCAGCTTTCCATCGTCAAGGGTGGCGATGGTTCAGCAAAAACCGCTCGCAGTCTGAACATCACATTCACTCACACGGATCCGGATGACGCCAAGTTGATCTTGACCGCTGTGATGAAACGCTATGAGCAATTCATCATCGATCAGGTCGAACAGGTGATGGGCCGCGCCAACGAGATGGTGAACAAGGCCAAGACGGAGGTCGAAACCGATTTGATCGCTGCTGAACAAGAGCACTTGAAAGCTCGCCAAGAAGCGCCGCTGTTCTTTCAGGGAGAAGGCAGCAGCAATATCTATCAAGATCGCTACCGCCGATTGCAAGACGAGCTGCTCGACCTCGACATCCAAGAATCAACGGTCAAAACACGTTTGACGCGTGTCGACCAGACCTTGAAGGAAATGGATGAGTCGACCGACCCGATCGATCAACTCGACAAGTTGGCATTGATCGACAGCGACAGTTTGGAGCGTCTCGGTGTCTTTGCTGGCCTGCAAATGAACTCAGCCAACACCGCTGAATTCAAAGCCGCAATGCCAGCCAAGGCGGAAGAAGCTCGGACGCAGATCACTCACCTTTTGAAACTCAACAGTGAGAAGCAACGCTTGACTTCGGTGTTTGGTCCCGGCCATCCCAAGGTGCAGGAACTCGAAAGTGAGATCACGTTGGTCAAAGAGTTCTTGCAAGACCAAAAGGATCTCACCAGTCCCGCGGAGATGTTTGGCGACAGTGCTCTCACGCCGGAGGGGTTGTTGAAAGCCTATGTCGGTTTTCTTCAGCATGACCTGGCGGCACTTTCCGAACGTCGCAAGGAACTGACGTATCTGGCTGCTGACGCAGAGACAAAAGCGAAAGAACTGATCGAGTACGAACTCACGGACATGATCTTGCAAAAGAAGATCGGCCGACAAGAGGCGTTGTTTGAAGGCGTTGTTCAACAACTGCGAGCGTTGGATACCGCCAGTGGATTGACAGGGTATCTGTATGAGTTCCTGGCTGTTCCGCGAACGGGTGAAAAGTCTTGGCCAAAGCTGCCCTTGTGCGGCTTGGGTGGATTGATGTTGGGACTGTTTTCGGGATTGTTCCTGGCGGTTGCCAATGACGTTCGTGATGGACGATTCCGATCGGCTGCTGAACTGGATGATGCCATTGGATTGCCGAGTCTCGGTCGAGTTGGCAAGCTGAACTCGATCAACCAAGGCATCAAGGGCCTGATTGCCACCGAGCTTTCGCCTGACGCCGAAGCTTTCCGGTTGGGACGCACTGTTTTGCTGCCCGATATTCGAAGCGGAAGCGTACGCACGATTGGTTTCACCAGCCCCATGCAGGGTGATGGGAAGTCGACCGTGGTTTCTAATTTTGCGGTCTCGTTTTCTCAGGTTGGATTGAAGGTGTTGGTCATCGATGCCGACCTTCGCCGTCCCAGTGCTCATCGCTACTTCAGTCTTGGCAAAGAAGATGGTCTGTGCGATGTCCTCGAAGACCGTCTTGAGATCTCTGAGGCGATCAAAGCAACCGAAGCTGACAACGTGTTTGTGATGACCTCCGGGTCGTCCAGTCACACACCAGCGGAATTGTTGCAGTCGCAACGACTCGACGAAGTTCTGGCAGTCGTCAAAGAAGACTACGACCTCGTTCTGGTTGACTTGCCGCCTGTCTTGGCTGTCTCGGATCCAGTGGTGGTGATGCCCCGTTTGGACGGTGGCATTCTGGTGGTCAAAGTCGCCAATGTTCGCCGCGATGAAGTGGTCAACACGCTCCGCCGGATCGACAGTTCTGGTGGGGAGATGCTCGGTTGCATGCTCAACGCCTTTGGTGCCGGGAAGAAGTTCGACTCCGATGGTGGCTACTACGGTTACTACAAGAGTGACTACACCCGACCGACATCGTCAGCAACCCGTCAGGCTGCACCGAAAGCAGCCACCATTTCTGCCAACGGCCAGCCAAAATCAAAGTAGAACGATTGTCCCCAATTGCATCCGTGGGTGGATGCCAAGTAGGTACGCAGTTGTCATCGGGTATGTGAGCCGTTTGGCGTTAGCCACGGTTTCCACGCACAACCGGGGGGCAGCGCGCCAAACGACGCACCGAATTCAACCCAATCGTTCCTGCCTACCTGCTTCGAATCCAACATCGAGCAATGGATGTGAATCAATGAAAAAAGGCCGCGAACATGAATCTTGTTCGCGGCCTTTTGGCTATGGCTGGTCAACCGAAGATCAGTCGCCGCGTGTGAGGGAAACCAAGATCGAATCGCCACTGAAGTAGTTCAGGAACCCGTTGAAGAAGGCTCCGCCTGGTTTTTGTTGCAACATCACCACGTCATCGGGAAGGATTCGAATGCGTTCTTTTGAGTCTTTCATCGCACGATCGAGGTCGCAACGAATTGTCATTTGACGACCGTCGGGCAGAGTGCGAAGAATCAAAACTCGGCTGGGTTCACGAAGGTAGCCAGGGGTTCCGCCTGCCAGGACACTTCCATCGCGTCCAAGAGGACCACCCGCCGATCCGCTGGCCAGAGCAATCGCTTCGATCACATCGACGTCTTGGTCACGTGGCAATGGCACACGACCACCAGGAAGCAGTCCACCGGAAATGAAGTATTCGTTGCGACGTGGGATGAAGACCACGTCACCCTCTTCCAAGATCACATCTTCTTGCGTGAACGGAAGGCTGTCGCAAGGGCATCCAGCGAGCGGGATGCGAATGACACCCGCATTGCACTGCCCACCTTCGCCACCGGAGACGATGCTCTGCAGCTGTCCACCGCTGATGAAGCTGTTGTTGAGTCCTGCACTGGCACGGATCACGTACAGTTCACGAGCCGCGTCTGTGCCGGGCAATCCGCCCGTCGAGGCCAGGGCGTGCAACACGTCGTTTTCATAGATCGGCAAGTCAATCACTTCGCCGGAGCCACGATGGATTTCATCAACCGCTTGAGGCGAAACCAAGGCGACCGCAGTGCTTGGCGTGTCTTCGCGAAGCACCACGACGCGTTTCACACGTGGGATCAGCAGATCCACCGTGACCCGTTCCTTGCCTTCTTGGACGACTTCTTCTTCAATCAAACGATTGGTGACTCGCTCGATTGCTTCGTTCATCGTCAGGCGATTGACATCCAGCCGGCCGATGATCGGAAGCGTGATGCTGCCGTCGGCGTCAACCTGAATGGGAAGGCCAGTGGTTGGTGCAACGACACTGCCGCGTGGTGGGTAGTAACGCTGGTTGACAGCCTGGGTCCGTTGTTGAACGGGCGTCTCATCTTCGTTGGGTGGGAACACCCCGAAGACATAAACGCTGAGTGTGTCGCCAGCTGCAATCCGGTGGGCTGCTGGTTTCGGTTGTCCAAGCGTTGCATAAGGCAATGGGCCCAGATCTTCACGTGAGCAAGCAAACAGTTCTGGGTCGAGCCGGTGGGCAGGAACCGCGTGAGCGGCTGATGAAACCAAGTGTTGGTGACAGCCAGTGGTGCTGATCGCAGCCAGTGCAAGCAATCCGCATGCGGTCTGTGCCACGCTTTTCAGAATCGATTCTTTTGAGCGAGTCATTGCTGAGTCCCTTCGCAATGCAAGGAATGTATGTGTGATGAGTGTTGCAAAAACGGGAACTCGACTATTCGGCGAGTTTGACAACCGGTTCGGTTTCGATCATTTCAAAGAAGCCGGCGGGCAAGGCGATGGCGTTGCCGCTGGCGTCGTTCAATTCCGTGGTTGCCTTCAAACTTTGGGCAATCGGCTCCGCCATGCGGACGATCGTTGTTCGAGCCGAAGCAGGTTTGGCCTCGATCGATCGAACGTTCTTTCTCGCAACGAGTTCTGGCTCGCTCGCAGGAGCTGATGGGCGAGTCACGGAACCGGCCGAGACTTCGGTCGAAGACGGTTTGTTGCCATCTTCGGCGATGTTTGGAAGCACGCCGACTTCCAAGTTGGTTGCCGCATTCTTCTTTGCAGCGGCTGCTTGCAAATCGCTGAAGGATTTCTCGATGTCCGTCGTTTCGGCAGTCGGCATGGGAACCGGGGCCATTTCAATCATCTCGTCTGAAACCGGCATCCCCATCGTTGGCATGCCACAAGGCACACTGGTGCCATCGGCACAGGGTTCTTCGCAACGCGGGAACGGGCATTCGCAAGTTTCGAAAATACGAATGGTGTGTGTATCGGGGAACTGCTCAGCGCGAGCCGCACCGTCCTGCCATCCGCTGTAGTAGGCGTGACGTTTGTTGTCACAATCCTTGAGGATCTGGCCAGGCTTCCAGTAGCGAGCCGGGGCGACGGCCGGTGGGCAAGTGCTTCCGCCCGTGGAGACTTCGTAGAAGCCGTCGATCCAGCCCAGTTTGTAGTCGTGCGGGTAGCAGGACGAATCGGGGTTTCCACACTTGACGTACTGGACCATCGCCCGAGCCGATTGAGTGTGTTCGTAGCAGCAGTCGTCCAGCGATGCACAACCGCCGAACGGGACCAGCAGCAGCATGGTCGCTAAAAGTTTTCGTTTCATTTTCATACTTGCACCGTGGCTCGTTCGAGGCCCGTAGATGGGGATCGCTACCGGTGTTTTCGGAAAGTCAAGCGAATTGCGAGCGGAGAAGTCGAGAAAAGACGGTCGAATACCAATCCCCCCATCGTGCGAGCTTTAAAATCGGATTGAGCCCGACAGTCCGCAAAGTCTGCCTGCTTGGCAGAGTCGTTTGAGGTTCAGTCCTGAAGCCAGTTTGAATCGTCGTCCCGTCTTTCTCTCGTAGGCCGGATCAAGCTGCTTCCGTGCCGCTCCGGCATCTGAGTGAACCGCGCAAGCGATTTTTTGTCGGATGTGCGTCGCAGAGCCTTCCGGGTTCCACTACGACACGTGGTTGTGCGGTTGACTAAACTCAACGGAACGTTCCGCTCATCGACTTGGCTTATCTCCCCCCTTCCTTCGACTTTCCCCTGCACATGCTCACCGCTGAAATCTCGTTCTGGATCATGCTGGCCGTGTCGCTGGGGTTCGCAGGATGGTTCGGTTGGAAGCACGGCAAGCACTCCGCATTAGGGGCTGGGATGGCTGCCTCGCTACTCGCCGGGACGTGGTTCGAAATCGTCGTGCTGGACACTCGGATCAACGTCACCATGGCGACTGCGATCGTGCTTCTCGTGGTCTATTGCACGCACTCGTGGCACGAGATCTTTCGTTTGTTGGGGCCGCTCGATTACTTGATCGGAGCCATCACAATCTGGCATGTCGTCGTGGATACCTACTACGGAGAGCAACCACTCGCCGTTGCGGCGCAAGCCTACGGACAATGGATGCTGCCCTACGCAGCGGGACGCTACGCCTTCCTGCATCGAGAATCACTGCCAAGGCTTGCCCCGATCTTCGCCGTCGTGGGTGCGATCATATCAGTGCTTTGCCTGGCGGAATCCTGGACCGGCATCAATCTCTGGGAAACGGTCTTCACACCACGAGATGATCTGGTGCGTTTTGGTGGCCAATTGCGTTACGGGATCGCTTATCGCGCTTGTGGACCCACTCGCCACGCAATCTTCCTGAGCAACGTGCTGCTCACGCTCGTCCCCTTTGCAGTGTTGATGACTCAGAGGGGAATGGATTGGTTTCCAAAGCTGAGGAAGTGGAATCGATGGCTCGGTCCCGGCCTTCTGATCGTGCTTGTGTTGGGAGTGGCTTCCTCAATCTCACGCGGTCCAATCGTTACGCTGGTCCTGGCGGCTTGCTTCGCGATTGCCTGGCTTTATCGCCCAGCCGCGTGGACATTGCTTGCAATCTTCCTCGGTTCAGCGGGATGGATTGCCAGTGATTGGGACGGATTTGTCCGCCTGCTCGAAACGGATTCCAATGACCGAAAGAAGGCAGCGGTGCTCGTCGTTGATGAGCAGGAGGAGGCCATTGTCTACACCGGAACCCGCAACCGGTTGGTCAATTTGCAGGTCTATGTGCCGATCGTTGTCGAGGGAGGCCCGTTGGGTTATGGAACCGTCGACAGCACCGGATTCCCACCCGAAAACCTACCCGGATTGCCAACTGATCCAACAGTACGCCAGCGACTAGGGGTTGTTGACAATGCATTCTTGAACAATGGGTTGCGTTTTGGCTGGGTTGGATTGGCCTTGTTCACAGGCTTGTTCATCGCAGCTGCATCGACCGCATTCCAACTCTCCCGTCGAGCCAGCACCTACTTCTTCCCGCTTGACCAACGTTACTTTGTCATTTCTACAACGCTCTTTGTTGCATTGGTCTTTGAAGTGGTCACTGTGTTTTGGTCTTATGACTATGCCTTCTGGACGCTTTCTGCGTTTGGATCGATTGCTGGTCTGTCATCGCAAATGAAGCGGATAGCAGTTGTAACGTGATAGATTGGTCGTTCAATATTGGCTCATTCGTGATCTTAGACGGTATAGATCAAACTACGGAATTTCCCAATGGCTCTGGATTGGAGGGGAATTTATTTCTATCGTTGAAGGCGACGGGGAAATATGGACCGGCTGCCATTAGGGTTTGTCTTGCGTGGTGAACCCTGCGGACGTGGTGAACCGACGAATGGGGGGGGCGGTTTTGCTCTTGACACTCACTCTCGTCGCAAGAAGATCCATGCTGTACAGGCCGCTTTTCGCGGCGAAACGCTGTTGAACGTATCCAACCGGATTGCAATTGCGCGTTTTCTGCGAACTGATGATGCCTTTCAAGCCGGTCGAAGTAAACTTGGTCGCATATGGCCCCGCTTCGCCGTTGTTCCTTCTTGTGGTCAAATGGATTTCACTGTATGTGGTGACTGTCGATGAGCTCCACGTCTCAACTGACGGAATCGCAAGCCAACTATGACCTAGATGTCTTTCATTCTGCAGCTAAGTGTCCAGTTAGCGTTTTCTTCGTTCAGCGTGTGATTTATGCATGTTTCTAAGCCGGCAGTTACTATGGTGACCGTGCTGCCTCCGCCTAAAACTGGACAGACAACGGTCAGCGAGCTAATGGCCCAGGCTCTGAAAGGTGTCTGTCATCTAGTTGTGAAACCCATTCAGAAACAGTCAGCGATCGCTGTTCGATTTTGGAGTCTCTACAAGCACTTCGTGATAACATGGACGGTGGTGAAGGTTGTCGTGGGGAAGCGTCCAGATTGGCTATACCTGGTTCCTGATTCGGGAATTGGGATGTGGGGGTCGGTCGTGTCCGCGTTGGTCGCTCGACTGGGTGGGGTTCGTTTGCTCGCGCATCATCATGTCTTTGCTTACTGTCGACAGCGCAGGTTGTCTGCTTCTGTCTTTTTTTGGATCGCGGGTCGCCGTTCACGCCACATCGTATTAGGGCGAAAGATGGTGGATGGGATTTGCGAGCATTACGGTCCTGGTATTGATACCGTGATATTGTCGAATCGCCTCTTCTTTGTGGACGAGACAGGTCAAGCGTTGAAACCCTGGCCCGCATCGATACGTCGCATTGGTTTCCTCAGCAACATAACGCAAGAGAAAGGGATCGCAGCATTTATGGAACTATGTTCCACGGTGCCGATCAACGCCACCATTGCAGGTCCAGCGGGAAATCTAAATACTCAAGCTGCGATTGACTGGTTCGTTGGTGAACTACCTGATCGCCGCAGCTATCTTGGTCCGGTTTATGGTGAGGCAAAAAAAGACTTTTTCGATTCGATCGATATGCTTGTCTTTCCAACCCGTTACAAGAACGAAGCAGAGCCTCTTGTGGTATATGAAGCACTTGATCGTGGAATTCCAGTTTTGGCGACCCCGATGGGCTGTATTCCTGATCAGTTGCCCACCGAAGGTGTCGCTCCGTCGGTCGATGAATTCGTGTTTTGGGCAGCCGCACAGATTGCTCAATGGCCCGCAAAAGCTCCCCAATGTTGGGTGGATGCTTTTGAGCCGAGTTCTGAGTCACTTGACAAAACGCTACAGCGAATCGTCGTGGAGTAGCCGAGTGTGGTTCTGGTTGCTGCGTCCGGTCGGGCGGAGTTTGAACTTCGCAGCCGACGAGCAGTTCGCCATCTAGTGCCTGTACTAACTTGAGGCCCATTCTCATGAGAGTCTGGAGCGAACACCCAAGCATCTGGTCTCTTGATTTTGTCCTGTCTTAACTGGGAGTCAAGTTGTGCTGAGTAGCAAAGTCACGAAGGATGCTTTCGAACTTGGGAAAATTCAATCCTTCACGTGCCTTTTTCATCTGGTCGCTTGCTCGATCTCGATTCGAAATGTCGGCAGTGACGATGTCAATTATTTGTTGCGTGTTAAATGAGCCGATCTTATGAGAGCGGTGTGAAAGACCGAGGTCGCTCATGATCCCAGTTGTTTTGTGAGTGTATGCGATCGCGGTTGTTGGAACGTTCTGCAGCATCGCAAAAATACAGCTGTGGAATCGAGTGCCTAAAAAAGCGTCACATTGGTTGATCATTCCACGCATTGCTCCAGTGGAGCGATTTGCATCGTCGGCAACCACACTCGCACCCTCCTGCGATGCGTTTTGGGCGATCCGTTTCGCTAACGGCAGGTCGCTCGAGACTTGGTTCACTAATAGCACCGTGCAATCGTGGGCTTTGGAAAGTGTTTCCAGTACATGAGTCATCTTCTGTTCGTATTGCCGACGGTGCTCCTGGCGATTGGCTTCTTCTTTAAAGGGCCAGTCAACGACACTTGCGCCAATCAAGCGATCACCTGCGGAAATCCCTAGTTCACGAAGTGCTTGGTGTCCTGCTGTGGCATCTATCTGATCGTGCTCAAATGCTAGATCCGTAGTCCGAAACACTTGATGTGGGTTCAGTTGTAGTGATTGAGTGAGGAAGTCGTACGTCGGTTGCTCTCTCGCGCAGATTAAGTCGCAGCGGCTCAGGACATGCCTGGTCAGTCGTTTCAGGTATTTTGATTTGATCGGCCCGATTGTTTGCGGGGCCAAAATGACTGGTTTTCCAAAGCGCTTGGCCAAATGCAGTTGTAAAAGATTTCCGTAAATGGACACATTCACGTCGAGCAGGAATCCACCGGCGCTGCTAATCACTAGGTCACTGCGCCGAATCGCGTCAACGCCAGTGCGTTGCTGCATTGGTGGAAGCGGTAACGGCCAAGTGGAGGACGGTATGTGGCTGTATAGGGAGATTCCAGCTGTGTTGATCGCGTTTTCAGCCCGTCTTAACCAGCGGTTTTCTGCATAGCTTCGCCCGGGTGGGGTGTTCCATTGCACGTCTGGAAAGTGAACTTGTTCAAGTTCTGGGAAGTGGGCAATTCCGGATACTTCGGCTTTGTCCCCAAACACGGAGCGCACCGAATGGTGGAGTGACTCCAGCAGCAGTGCATCACCACGATTGTAAGATCCGAATATATTGATCAGGGCGATTTTCATGGTTTTGCTAGTGCCGGCGAGACGGTATCTTGTCTTTCGATTGAGAATAGCTTGCCGCTCGAAATTTCTTCGATGAGTATTGTGGCAGCTTGTGAAGTTAGTCCGAAACGGTGCCTCTCATAGGTGCTTTAAGGTTAAATTGTAATTTATCGACGCATGAAACTTCCAGACTTTTTGATCATCGGAGCGATGAAGGCGGGTACGACAACCCTGTATCGCGATCTCTATGAACATCCAAGTGTTTTTCTTCCGGAATCCAAGGAACCGGACGACTTGGCTAGCGACGATGTGCTCTCCGAGGCAGGACTCGCGAATTATGCCCGATTGTTTAGTAGTGCCAAGGCCGATCAAATCTGTGGAGAAGCGTCAACCTCGTACACGAAACGGCCCCGTTACGAGGGGGCGGCCGAGCGGGCCGTTCGATGCCTCGGTCCCGACGTCAAATTGATTTACATCGTGCGTGATCCTATTCGACGGATCCTCTCTCAATACCATCACGAATTTCAGCAGGAAAAGGCCGGTGCCGATATTGATCAGGAGTTGTCGATCGATAGTCGCTTTGTGTGGTTTTCTCGCTATTTTCATCAAATCTCACCATGGGTAGAGCAGTTTGGTAGGAATTCAATTCTCGTTGTTCAGTTTGAGCACTATGTTGCCAATCGCGTTGAAACTCTCGATCAGATTACAGACTTTCTGGTGGTGCCGCGGTATACTTGGCCAGACTCAAAGGGGGCTGCATTCAACGCCAGTTCAGGAAAGCCAATGATTCGCAATCCGTTGCTCAAGCGTTTTCGAGACAGCGATGTGTATCAGCGACGGATCAAGATGTTCTTTCCTTGGCATCTCCGCCGAAGTTTGTCACAAAAGCTATTTCGGCCTTCGCGGGTCCAGGTACCGGAGCCACGCGAGGGCACCTTGGACCGAATTCGAAGCGTAATATCAGACGACCAACAGAAGTTCAATGAGCTCGGGTTAAAGCATCTAGGGTTGATTCGTGATTGACGCAAGGGAGCTGCTAGCTCCCAATAACATCTACAAGTTCGTTGCGGTAGTAACGCTGCCGCTTGCGGTTGGCTTGGCTGTGTGTGGTTGGCTGTTGATGGACAACCGGTTTCATCTGGTCGCAATTGGTGTTTTTGCGCCGTGTGTCTTCTGCGGTCTGCTTGGCGTCATCCACAAACAGATGCACTGGGCAGAACCGGTCCATTTGATCTTGTTGTACATGATCGTTGGGACGACGGGGGCTTCTGTTTTTCTTAGTTTCGGCGAAGGAGCACGGCGGGAATTTTTGCTGTCTGGTGAAGTCCTCTCGTTTTTCATTCGGGGGGCGATTTGGGTTCTTTTAGGAGTGGTTGCTTTCGTGATCGCTTATCTTGCCACCCGAATGCGGGCTCCTGTTGTTAGGTTGGTGGGGTATGGGAAGGGAAGTTATCGCCCTGCATCCATGTTCATTCTAGCATTGTGTTTGGCCACGGCCAGTTTGTTAGCAACTGTGAAGTTTGTTCAGATGACTGGTGGGATTTCAGTCGACCAGCTTTCCCAGAAACGGTGGCAGGAAGTTCAGGGTGAATCAGGTACCGTGTATGGAGGCGGGGGCTACTACCGCGCACTTGCCGGCCTTCCCGTGCCCTTGCTTTTGCTGCACGTTGCATCTTTGCTGCATACCCGTCGAAGACCGAGTCTGGTTGACATTAGTGTGTTGGTGCTGCTCTTTGGCTCGGCGATCGCTATGCCGTTTCTGAGTAATTCACGCAGTGGCGTCGTGTTCATTGTGTTGGAAGTGGCGGTCGTCGTGGTAATTGTGAGAGGCCTGAATCCTCGTGTAATTATGCCGTGTGCGCTCGTGATGCTCTTTTTGTTTGGTGTCATGAGTTACTACCGTTCATTGAGAAACAATCGGATCGAACGTGGTGATTCAAATCCAATCATGTCTTTAGCGTCATCTGGAAACGGACTGTCCGTTGTGGGCACATCGATCATCACCGGGAGAGTGCCCGAACAAATGGAATACAAGTGGGGCTTTTCCTACCTGACTTGGGTTACCACGCCGATACCACGAAGCTATTGGCCAGAGAAGCCAAACGTTGGGTTGGGGCGTGAAATCAAAGCGAAGTTGGTTGCGAGCGACGCCAGAGAACAGTCCGGCAGGCCTCCAGGCTTTCTCGGAGAAGGGTATATTAATTTTGGGCCGATTGGGTTGGTTTTTGCCGCGGTAGGGTTCGGTTTTTTGGCTCGGATGTTGTGGAATTCATTCCAGAGCGAATTTTCAACCAACCCGCTTGCTGTCGCTATGTATGTCGTGCTGATGCCGCCACTTTGTCAGTTTGTCAATAGTGGTTTCTCGGAAATGGTAGTGCGACTGTTGACGGAAGGAGCCTCTCTTTGGATCGTTACTTTTCCATTGTTCCTAAGTCGAAGTCGGTGAATTTGTGCTGTATCACTTAAGAAAGCTGCGACCTTTTATTTCGACTAGTCCAGAATATGCCCTTCGTCGCGGGTTGTACTCGCTCATTCCATCGCAGCAGCCCACGGTCGATTGTTTGCTGCACTGCTGCGTGTGGAAGACTGCAAGCCAATGGGTCCGTCTTGTTTTGTCAGACCCTCGGTTCTATCGATCCAGTGGTTTGAAGCCACATCACGGTCCGATCGTCATGAAGCATCATAGTTCGCTCTCGCCTGCGGTGGTCAAGCAACACACGGTGTGCACCAGTATGATGATCGGCTACGACACTTTCGCAGAGCTTCAAAAGCCTGAACAATGGCGTTCCTTTTTCGTGGTACGAGACCCACGTGATTTGGTCGTATCACGCTATCACTCGGCGCGGTTTTCTCATCGAGAAATTGGGAACATCGCGGATGTCCGCAAATTGATGTCAGCGATGACCGACGAAGAAGGCCTCGTTTATACCATTGAGGAGCGGTTTCAAGAGCTGGCTGATATCATCAAGTCGTGGATCAAGGCAGTTCAAGAGGAGGGGAATCAAAGCCGGATGCGCATCGTTCGTTTCGAGGATTTAACTGCTAAAAACAACGCGGCGGTGTGGCATGAAATGCTGCAGCATCTTGATGTTCAAGTTCCCGAATCGACGCTTGAGTCCATTCTGTCGTTTTATCACCACTCACGATTGAAGCCACCCGGGGGAAAGTCGTTGGCAAAGACGGAGAAGTATCGCAGTGGTAAGCACGGCGAATGGAGATCTCACTTTACCCCCCTGCTAACGGAACGATTCGAGCAGCGGTTCGGCGATCTTGTTCAAGAGTTAGGGTACGGCGACGCGTGAAGCCTAGCTTGAATCTGAAAAGGCGGGTCGGGATTCTGGTCATCGCGCGGGCGCTGTTTACATTCTTCCAGTGGCTGATGTTGGCCAGCGTTGTGCACTTGACTGGTCCGGCCACGGTTGGAGTCTATGGAACCGCATTGGCAGTTGCGACAATGGTGTTTCGATTTGCCGATTTCGGGATTGTTGGTGCAGTGACGACCGACATCCACGGCGAGTATCAATTGCGAGACTACTACCGGCTTCGATGGTGTCTGAATTTGGCCGCCGCTATGGCTTTGATAGGTATTGTATTCTTTGCCTACGGCTTAAATGAAACTGCGATTATTTGTCTGGCACTGCTGTTTCCAAAATTGGTTGAGTCACAGTCGACATTCACCTATGGGATTTACCAACGCGCCAATCGAGTGGAATGGGTGGGTGTGTCACTGCTCGCTCGAGGTGTTGCCGGCACTTTTGGTTTCATCGGCATGCTTTGGATTACTAAGTCGCTCTTGACCGCCGTGCTCGCCATGGGGGCCGCGTGGCTACTGGTTGCGATCACGCTGGATGCTTGGTTCGTTGTCAAGGCCATGGCGTTGGTTGTTTCCACTCAAGTCACCGAAGAGAATGTCGGGCATCAAGTCCGCGAGCATGAGTTGTGGCATCTGACGAAGCGGCTGTGTCCACTTGGAGTTGCGGGGTTGCTGGCCTACATACTTGGGGCGCTGCCGACGGTCTTTTTGGAGGGCATGCATCCCCTCGAGATAGCAGGGGTCTATACCGCGATCTATTATCCATTTCAAGCTGCAAACATGATCGTCAAGTCAATGGGGGAGGCCCTGTTGCAACCTCTAGCGAAATCGGCTCAGGAAGGACGAAACATTCAGTCAGCTCGCATTCTGCTCAGGGCAGTAACAGCCATCGCCTGCGTCTGTTTGATTGGAATCTGCGTGGCTTTTTTTGCTGGAGATCAAGTGCTATCGTTGATGTACAGCCCAGTCTACGCCAATTATTCCGGTGAGTTCACGCTCTTGGCGGTCGCGTGGAGTTTTCGATATTTGGGTGCGACGCTCAAGTTGGTTCCTACTGCGAAAAGAAACTTCGCAGCATCTTTAAAACTCCATTTTGTCGCCGCGTTGCCAATGCTGTTCGTCGCTCCGTTTCTTATTCACAAATACGAGTTAGTGGGCGCTGTCTACTCCGTGATGATCAGTCACTTTGTCTTCATGCTGGGAGCTGCCCACCTCGCTCGCTCTGAGTTTGGATTCGCGGTTGAACGAGGATAATCATTTTTGGAGTTCTGGCTGGACTAGGGTTAGTTTTTAACGTCGACTGAATTCGATTTTTCTAGATGATCTGGGGGGCGATTTTACGGAATGGGACGCTTAGAAAGGTTTGTTTGCCACAACGGAATTCGTCAAGGTTTGAGCACCGAACTCTCTTTCAGTCTGACGCTTAGCTGACTAAGATTTCTGTTAGTCGAATGCGGTGATTGGAATGAGCGGCAAGCAGTATCGGGTACATTTTGCGTTAAGCACCCGATGGTCCGTTTCCAAGAAGGAACCTGATTTTGTTCAGTACGCTTCCTTGGCGTTCTTTTTCCAGGGCTCGATATCTCGATTCTCTGTTCTCCGAATACTACTCACACTGAAAATAAACGGTCATGACGCAAACGGAACCACGTGGCGCCCTCGTTTACGGTTTTTGGGGCCAGAACATTGGCAATGCATTCTTCAATGTCGGTGGCAAGTGGATCGTGGAAGAAACGTTCGGTGGAAACGTCAGCGAAATTCAGGACCAGCCCGCTTATCGAACCTTTCACAAAAAGCACTCGGGTAATCCGAAGAATGACATTCAGCTATTGAAGTACATTGATGTCGACTATGTGGTCCTTCAGGGCCCGATGCTGACCACCTCGTTTCGAGCGATTTGGGAACCGACGTTCAAGGCACTGAAAGCCCGCGGTGTGAAAATACTCCTGCTTTCGGCGGGGTTTTTTAAGTATACGGATGAAGAAATCTCAGCTGCGAGGGACTTTTTGAAGCAGTATCCTCCGGACATGATCAGCACGCGTGATCCCTATGCGTATGAGCATGTCAAGGATCTGTGCGAGTTGAATTACAGCGGGATCGATAGTGCTTTCTTTTGGCCGCGGGCTTACAAGCCTGTCGCGTTGAAGATGGATCCTTACATCACTGTTAATTTCGATCAGTATCCCGAGCCGAATATGACGGTGTCGCGGTCGTCGCTCGATGCGAACGTGGTTGGTGCAGCGGATATTTCATTTGAGGCGTTAGACCGACATTGGGCTCTCAAGCAGCCAGAATGGCTGAAAAAGTTCGCGGCCGCTGGGCAGTGGCAGTGCTACCTGGGAGCGCGGTTGGATCACCGTCGTCTTCCAGTAACGATGGATGGCTTGACCGTCATTCGCCCGGAACATCGCTTCAGCCCTCACATGACTTGGAAAATATATGGTCAGCCAGGCGCGGTTGTATCGGATGAACCGTATACCTATTTCACCATTTATGCTGGTACTGAGTTGACTATCTCGGACCGAGTTCACGCATGCGTCGCGACGCTTGCGGCAGGCAAACCGGCATTTTTTTGCCACCCAACACCCCGTGCTCATTTGTTTGAGCGTTTGGGAGTCCAGGATATTCGTAAGCATCCGATGACCTTGAGTCCAGACCTGCTCCATGCAGAACAAGAGGCTGAACTCGCTTTTCTAAGGAAGGCTCGCGAACAGTTGTTTCCCAGCTGATTAGTGCACCATGCGAATTTTGATCCATGATTTTGGGGGGTATCCATTTCCTATCGAGCTCAGCCGGGAGTTAGCAAGCCGCGGTAACGAGGTGATGCACGCGTACTGCGGTTCCATCAAGACCACTCCTGGTGGGGAGCATCAGAAGGCACCGGATGATTCCGAGACGCTTGAGGTTATGCCGGTTTTATTGCCAGAGACCCTTGATAAGTATTCTTTTGTGAAGCGATGGAGACAGGAGAATCATTATGGAATGCTTGTCAGCAAGCTAGCGAAAAAATACGCACCAGATGTCGTTGTTTCAGCGAACACTCCGTTGGATGCGCAGCGGCGTCTGGTTGCGGCATGCAAGACAGAGCAGGTTCCATTTGTATTCTGGCTACAAGATGTCTTAGGGGTGGCCACGGACAAACTGCTCCGTAAGAAGATTCCTGTCGTAGGGAAATGGATCGGCCGGCACTATCTCAATATGGAGCGTTCACTGCTTCAGCAAAGCGACTGGAATGTATTGATCACGGAAGATTTCCTCCCGCTAGCCAAGGAATGGGAACTAGCTGAACAAAAAGTGACAGTTATTGAGAATTGGGCTCCAATTCATCGGTTGCCTCCGTGTGACAAGCGGAACCAGTGGTCGGTAGAAAAAGGACTGGATGACAAGCGGTGTTTGATTTACACCGGCACCATGGGAATGAAGCACAATCCCGGCCTCTTGCTGAGGCTGGCGAGCTCGCTTCAGCAAGAACCTGATACTCGGGTTGTGGTTGTATCGGAAGGGTTGGGTGCGGAGTGGTTGAAACAAAAGGCCAGGGAACAGCAGCTCGATAATCTTCTGGTCTATGATTACACACCATTCGAGCAAGTCCCTGATGTCATGGGGACTGCGGATATTTTAATTGCCGTACTTGAGCCGGATGCTGGGCTTTATTCCGTTCCATCAAAGGTCCTTGCCTACCTTTGCGCTGGACGCTCCGTTTTGCTTTCAGTTCCTCTCGAGAACCTTGCTGCTAGAACCGTTGTTTCGGCGAATGCTGGGCTGGTCCATCCGCCTGGTGCGGATGATGAGTTTGTTGAGTCAGCAATGAGTCTTTTGAGTGACGAAGACATGCGGATGCAGCTTGGTCGCAATGGACGGTTCTATGCTGAACAGCACTTCGACATCAAGCAGATCGCGGACCGATTCACCGAGGGAATTGAGCGGATCGTGCATAAGCCGATCTAAAAAGTACCTGAGGCCGATTGCAGTTCGTGGTTTGCCACCTTAATACGCTCCTTCTCGGAAGAGCATTGTTCGGAACGTTCGGAAGATGATGTAGGTGTCGAGCCAGGGGGACCAGTTGCAGACGTAGTAGCTGTCCAGACGGATGCGTTGTTCGTAGCTGGTGTCGTTGCGGCCGGAGACTTGCCAGAGGCCCGTGATCCCTGGGCGGACTCGCAGGTACAGCGGGTACATCTCTCGGTAGCGGCCAATCTCGTCGGACACAATTGGTCTCGGCCCGACCAGGCTCATCTCGCCTTTGAACGTGTTCCACAATTGAGGGATTTCATCGAGGCTGGTCTTGCGTAGAAAGTGCCCGATGCCGGGGATGATTCGTGGGTCGTTCTTGAGTTTCTGATCCTCCACCCATTGGCGACGCATCTCGGGGTCTTGCTCGAGGTATTGTTCGAGAACCTCGTCCGCGTTGATGACCATCGTGCGGAACTTCCAGGCTTTGAATGTTTCTCCGCCAATGCCGATTCGTTTGTGACCGTAGAAGACCGGGCCGGGGCTTTTCCATTTGATGAAAAGCATCGCCAGAATGAACAGTGGGGAAAGAGTGATCAGAGCGGTCCCGGAAACGAGCAGGTCCACGGTCCGTTTGACGAAACGGCTGATGGGACTTCGAAGGTGATCGCGAAGATGGACTCCCATGACACCGGCGCATTCACGCGTGTTGGTCCACAGGCTCGGCAGCAACACTTGGGAGGGCAGCACGAGCAGGTTGGGAACGTTTCCGGCGTGCGACATGACTTCGTTCATGTCGATTTGTTCGCATCCACCCGGGGCGACAATCGCCCAGCGAATTTGGAGTTTGCGGCGTAGGCGGTCCAGTCGCTGCACCGATCCGAGGTACGGAATGCCGTTGAGTTCTTCCGACTGCCCGTCCACGGATTGTCGAGGAAAGTCCACCACTCCAATCGGTCGAAGGCCGCGTTGCGGGACACGATTGTAGAATCGGAACAGGGCACGCCCTTGAGGGCCGGAGCCAACGATGATTGTGTTTTCGCCCCACCAACTGGTTTTCGAGCAAAGCTTTCGAGTGATCAGGCGTACGATCGGTACCAAGAAGGCGGACACCGCCATGCCGAGCATGCAGAGCAGGAATTCGCCGGTGCTGAGAGTTGCCAGGGTCATGTTGGCAAGCATCACAAAGGCAAAGGATGCTGCCGCGGCAAGAACTGTTTGACGAAGTTCCAGAACGGGACTGATGCCAGTGCCTGGGTACAAACCCAAGATGGATCCGGTGACCAAATAGCAGACGGATAGGCACACAGCCTGGAGTCCTAGGCCTGAATGAAGGTTGAGCCAGTTGGCCAAGATCAGCGGAATTGCAGCGATGGCACCCGAGGCAAGGAGTGCGGTCAAGTCGCCCAGAACCAGCGGAACACAGGTCAGGAAGACCTGCATCGATCCGGTTGCTTGATTCCGAGTTGCGCGGCGACGATTGGGGCTGGAGGTGTTTCGTTGGGTGCGGCGATGGTCGGTGACTGCGGCGCTGGGGACAAATGGGTCCAGTTGTTCGATCGTGTCTGTGCAAACGACACCGACCGGCAGCGGATTCGTGTCTAAGTGCGTCATCAATCGCTAACTAAGTTGGACGGTCAAGATGAGAGGAGTTGGCCCGCTCGGCCTGGGGGCTGCGTGGGCGAGGGCATTCTAATTGCGATGACCAGAAAAAAAGGGATGTTCATCATGCTTTCAACCGGATTTGAGTCGCTGTGCCATCAAGCCTTTCTAAGGGTGGTCAGGGTCCCGCAATCGATACGGATCGTTCGTTGGAGCGGGAATGAACCGCCGGACACTTAAGTTGACGACAGGGGTGTCGCGAATGTGATCTCAGTGTGGTCAGAACCGAATTCTGGCGAATCCGGCTGCGGGTGAATTGGCTGGCTACGAGTTAGTTGGGAGGGGTGCAGCCCTCGGATTGTGCGAGTGGTAGCGAGACGACTTGGCTTTGGGTGGCCATGGCTGGCATGTCGGCGACGCTTCGTGGGTATTTGGCGTGGTGCTTGGCGAAGTCGATGGAGACATCGAGGGCCTCCAGCATCTTCTGGGTTTGCAGATCAAAATGCAGGAAGCTGCCCATGACCGTGTGGGCGTACTCGAACTTGGTCGGTCCCATCATCGCTGCACGAACGAAGTTGCGGATGTAGAGCGACCGCGTGCGTTTGTCGCGAAGCATTCGCCAGGCGATGGTCCGGAACCCCTTGAACATACGGCGGAATTCCCACGCGTTGGGCACGTGTTTGTTGACGATTTTGATTCGCGCCGCTGTGTCGATCACCCGGTCCATGAAGGCTCGCGGCGAGTAGACGTTTTCAATGATGTTGCGAAGCTCTTGGTAGATCTCCACTCGATCTCGTGTGGTGACGAAGTTCATTCCGCTGATCGTTTGATCCTTGGACTCCACACTTCGAAGCTCGTACTTTGCGCCCGTGTCTTGAATCCAATTGTGTTCGGAATCAATCAAACGGCGTTCTTTGGATAGCCGCCGGGTGAGCTGTGTGTTGGGGAGCGCTGACAACAATCCAACCATCGATAGTGTGATGCCGCTTTCTTGGATGAAGCGGATCATGGGGACATCGGTGCCCGGTTTGTCGGTGTCAAATCCGATGATCAACCCGGCCGCGACGGAGATCCCGTGGTCGTAGATCGTTCGCACTCGATCGATGATCGGATGCACCGTGTTAATTCGTTTTTGCGTGTGAATCAGCGTTTCTTCATCGGGTGATTCGATTCCCAGGAAGACATAGCGGAACTGGACGTCTCGCATCAGTTCCAGCAATTCTTTGTCGTCGGCCAGGTTGATGCTGGCTTCGGTGGAGAACACAAACGGGTAATTGTGCTCTTCGTTCCATTGCTTGAGTGCAACCAGCAACGGTTTGATGAGTTTGCGATTGCCGATGAAGTTGTCGTCCGTGAAGTCGACCCAGCCTCGGTAGCCCAAGTCATAGAGTCGTTGCAGTTCGGCGAGGAACTGATCGGGATTTTTGACGCGAGGACGCCGGCCGAACAGCTCGATGATGTCGCAGAATTCGCAGTTGTACGGGCAGCCTCGGGAGGATTGTACCCCGACGTGCAGGTAGTCATTGAAGTCCACCAAGTCGAAACGCGGCGTCGGCGTCGTGGTCACATCGGGTTTGTGCGGTGATTCAAATTGACCTTTGGGATTGCCATCTCGCCAGGCATCCAGCCACATCGGAATGGTCAGTTCACCTTCGCCAACGACGACCGCATCGGCGTCTTGGTAAATCTGTGGTTGGCTGGTTGGGTCCGGTCCACCGACGACGACGAACTTTCCCTCCGCGTTGGCGCGTTCCACCCAGTGCAGGATGCCAGGTTGCTGGGGCAGCATGCCGCCGGTGCAAATCACGTCGGCCCATTCCCAATCGGATTCCTCCACTGGCGCGACGTTCTGGTCCGCGATCCGAAACTCCCATTGCTGGGGCAACAAGGCCGCGACGGTCATCAGGCCCAGTGGCGGGGCGGTGGCTTTCGCGCCAATGGCTTTGGCGCTTTCAACGAAATTCCAATAGTTCGTTTGTTCGAAGCAGGGCTGAATCATCAGGCAACGAACGGGCGAATCGGGGCTCTCGGGCAATCTGGGTGATGCCGGCAACCGGGACGGATTGGGCGTCGAATGCATGATCGCAGGTCTAGCTGAGAGAGGAAATCAGGAGCAGAGCAAAGCCGAATCAATCTTGGATGTTCGAGTGAACATGCTTCCATGGGTCTCAATCAAACTAGTCTCTTTGGGTGGGGCAGCCAAACCAGAAACCTGTTTTCAACGTGAATTTCGTGATTTAGCGAAGTGGACAGATTGGTGCGGCTGACGTGAATTGGCACTGCGGTGAACCGAAGAGCCGATGTTTTGAGGGCGGCAGGATGTCGGGCACGGACGAGTTTGGCGGGCTTGGATTCTCGATGACGCGTTGGGAAGAGGTCGCCGGTGTCAGGAGTCACGGCAGCAACGATCGCCACAATCCACTCAGCCCGCGTGATCCGATTGATTCGGATTTTTGGTTTTGGGTCATGAGGCAACGCCATCTTTTTGTGTCACGACATTTGCACCGGGGATTCGGTGAATAGACTTGGGCACTACGAAACATTTGTTCTTCAGCCATTTGAGGGCGTGCTAACACCGCCCTGCTTTCAGCATGTCCGACTCAGCCTATCGACGAATGCCCTTGATCACGGGAGCCAGCGGAATGCTCGGTTCTTATGTGGTGGCTGAGTTATTGCGGGGCCGGACGGAATGCGCGGTCTTGGTACGAGCGAAGGGCAAGCTCACCGCCGAGCAACGGATGGAGCAAATCCTCGGTCGATTCGAGAATGCTTGGCAAGTGTCTCTGCCACGTCCAAAGATTTTGGAAGGCGATTTGAACCGAGACGATTTGGGTTTGAAGGAGGAGTCGTGCGAGTGGGTGCGGGCCAACTGCGATCGAATTTTACACAGTGCAGCGAGCCTGAGTTTTCTGCCGGCTGACCCGCAGGGCGACAACGAGCCCTACCGAACCAACGTCGACGGTACCCGGAACGTCGTGGCGTTTTGCCAGAAGGTTGGAATCTCGCAGTTCCACCATGTCTCCACCGCGTACGTTTGCGGCAAGCGATCGGGACGCGTGAAGGAAAGCGAAGGAACGGTCGGCCAATCGTTTGCCAACGATTACGAACGCAGCAAGCTGATTGCGGAAGGGATCGTTCGCGAATCATTCGGCGAGTCGAGTCTCACGGTTTATCGGCCCTCGATCGTGATCGATCGAACGGGGTTGTCGCCGGTATCAGGCGATCGAACGATCTACGGTGCATTCTCGATGTACCAAATGTTGGCGTCGCGATTTGGTTTGCCCGAAGATGGGCAGTGGTTTCGCGACCTGGGGTTTTCAGGAAGCGAACGCAAGAACATTGTGGACGTGGACTGGATCGCACGAGCCATTTGCAAGGTGATGAGCACGCCTCGATTGCATGGCCGGACGTATCATCTGACCACACGCGAGGGCACGGCAATCCAGTCCTTGGACGCGGCATTTCATTCTGCGACGACGAAGTGGTTGCAGACTCGAAAACCAGATCGGCTGAAACGACCGCGGCAACTCAGCAGCGCATCGATTGGGGCAGGCAGCGAACGGCAAGAGTTGGATCAAATGGCTGGTCCGTTTGTAAAAACGTTTTTGCCATACTTTCGAGACGATCCCATCTTTGATCGTGCAAACATCGATGACGTGATTGCAACAACGCACTTGGACGACACGCCTGAGATCGGCAGTGAGGAACTGTTGCAGATGATCGGGAACTGGTCGGCCGTTCCATCGAAAGCACCCAAGGTGGCGAAACCGGCTTCCGCGACGGGGCAACCCAAGGCGAAACCAGCAACAGTCCAGCAAGGTGGCGATCCTGATGACTGCGTGATTTGTGGTTTTGAGGTTCGTTTGCCGGGCGGCGTTGATAGCGCACAAGCGTTCGAGGAGATGCTGTTTGAAGGTCGTTCGGTGATCGCGCCGATGCCGGAAGATCGCTTGAACCGCGAGTTGTACTTCGAGAATCAAAAAGGCGTTCCAGGAAAGACGTACACGCAACTTGGTGGCTGTGTTTCACCTGAACCATTGGATGTTGCGGTTGAGCAGGCGATTGGGTCGCTCGGGGTATTTGATCTGACGCATCGGCAGTTTGCTCAGGTCGCGGTGGCGGCGCTCAAGGCAGCTTCGGGGACATGCCGTTTGTCGTCCGCCTCGGCACTGCATCGCACATCCGATCGTTCGCTCGCAGTTGATCCCGTTCGGGCTGGCGTTTTTGTTGGGCACAGTGGTGGAACTGAGTTGGGCGGTCCGCTTGCCATGGCGACGATGGCAGACACGACGATGGAGTTGGTTGACCAAGTTCCTTCGCTGCAATCCGTCGATTCTGATTCGAGAAAACAGGTCAAAGCATCGATTTCATCCGCCATTCGTCAAGATCGGCCGCGGTATGAACCGGGGCATTCACCGGCTTTCAACGCCTATTCGGCGGCTTCTTTGGCCGCGCGACTGATGGGATTTGAAGGCCGTCGCGAGGTGATCGATGCGGCGTGTTCGTCGTCTCTGTTGGCGCTGCAGCATGCGGCGTCCGCCATCGAAGCGAACCGGTTGGATTTGGCGGTTGTCGGTGGCGCAACGTTCAACAACGTCGACAACTTGGCGTTGTTCTCGCAGTCAGGTGCGTGCAGCGAAACGGGATCGTTCCCGTTCGACAATCGTGCCAGCGGGTTGATCAGCAGCGAAGGTTACGTGGCCGTCGTTGTGGCTCGACGAAGCGTTGCGGAGGCCAATGGGCTGCCCGTCCTGGCGACGTTGCGAGGTGTGGGTGTCGCGTCGGATGGCAAAGGCAAAGGTCTGTGGGCGCCGCGAAGCGAAGGTCAACAAACGGCGATGCGACGCGCCGTTGATTCGGATCCGCTCAACATTGATTACTTGGAGTGCCACGCCACCAGCACGCAAGTGGGCGACGCCACTGAACTGGAAAGTTTGACTTCGCTGTTGCGAGCCAACCAAAGTCAGCAGGGTGTGTTGCCGATCGGCAGCGTCAAAAGCAACCTGGGACACTTGTTGGAAGCGGCCGGTTTGGTCGGTGTGGTGAAGTGTTTGTTGGCGATGCGTCGCGGACAGATTCCACCATCGATCCATTTCGCTTTGCCAACCGAACGTCACGATTGGACTGACGCACCGGTTCGGATTGTTGACCGCGTGGAACCGTGGCAACAACGCACCTCCTCGGATGGTCGTGTGGCGGCGGTCAACGCGTTTGGTATCGGCGGATTGAATGCTCATGCGGTGATCGAAGAGAAGCCTTCGGTCCGCCATTCAACTTCTCAAACAAATCAAGAAGAGGAGCCGATCGCGATTGTGGGTCGTGGTGTGGTGTTGCCAGGTGCTGCGAATCTTCAAGCATTTCGAGAGTTGTTGCAGAGCGGTCGATCGGCAATCAGCGATCCGCCGGAAGGCCGATGGGTCGGCACTCGCAGCGGAGCTTGGCTTGGTGTGAACCCAGGCTCGGATCGATCGAGTTACACGACGCCACATTGCCGCGGCGGATACGTTCGGGATTTCAAGTTCGATGCTCAGTCGTATCGAATCCCGCCGAAAATGGTGGCCAATGCCAACCCGGCTCAGTTGATGCTGATCGAGGCGGTTCGACAGGCGATGGATGAGTTCGACGGCGGGCAATGGTCCGTTGATCGCGAGCGAGTCGGCGTGGTCGTTGGAACGATTTTTGGCGGCCAGTTCAGCAACGAGTTGCAAATTGGATTGCGGTTGCCTGAGATCACTCAGCACCTCCGCCGTAGCCTGGCATCGATGGGGTGGGATGATTCAAAAACAAATGTCGTTGCTGATGAGCTGCGAACGTTGACGCTTGAAAAGTACGGTGCTTTGCTGGATGAAACCGGCGGGTTCACGGCCAGCACGCTCGCATCGCGAATTGCGAGAACATTTGACTTGATGGGCGGGGCGTTTGCGGTCGATGCGGACGAAGCCTCCGGCGGGTTGGCGTTGATCACTGCGATGGAGCAGTTGCATGCCGGTGCGGTTGATTTGGCGTTGTGCGGTGTGACTCAACGGGGGATGGACTTGGTCGCCTTCGAGCAACTCGCACGCAAAGAGCAACTGTTGCCATCGGGCCGCCCGGAAGATTTGCCCGACGATGGATCCCAGATCATTCCTGGCGAGGGCGTGGCGGTTTTGACGCTTCAGCGTTTGTCCGATGCCAAGGCACAGGGGCGAACCATTTTGGGCGTGTTGTCCAAGCCGACCGAGGCTTTTTCGAGTGATGTGGTGGCGGCGCGAGCCGAATCGGCTCTTCGTTCCCGGATGCCAGGATTTATTTCTTCACAAAAGCTGGTCGGCCAAATCGGTCACTTGGGCGGCGGTCAGGGTATCATTCGTGCAATAGCGGCGACTTTGACGCCCAAGTTCAGCAGCGAGTCTTCTTCGAGCGTTTCAATTCCGATCGGAGAAGTTGCCGACGATGGATATCGGGTTAATTATAGTGTCTCCCCCCAAATGAACTATGAGCCGTCCACTTTGCCTACCGGCGAGACTCCTTTGATTTCGACCTCACTCGTATCCACGCCGCAGCCGACTTCTTCCGTGTCGACGCGATCGCTTGCCGACGCCTTGGTGAAGGAGTCGGGGCTTGGGTCGTCGGGAACGCTCGTTGTTCGTCTGCAGTGTGCGACCTTGGAAGGGTTGCGAGTTGCTCTGAGCGAGGTTGCCTCAGGAAAGTCGGCGAGCGAAAGCTGCGTGCCGGCGTTCACTTCCTCCTCTGTGACAGCCTGTCGAGCGGTCTTGTTGGGCAAAGACGACAGCGAGTTGTCAGCAGCGGCGTCAGCGGCAATTGCAGGGCCTATTCGTCAGCAAGTCTCCGGGGTTTTGGCGAAAAAGGATGGTTGGGTTTGGCTACCAAACGCTCGCTCCAGTGAGTGTGCCAGTCCACGTGTTGGTTGGTTGTTCCCGGGGCAAGGTTCGCAGTACTCGGCTGTTCCGGCTTGGTTGGACACCAATGATTCATCTGCCAGCCGGGCGTTCTTGGACGGTTTCGATCAACAGCTGAAATCGCTTGGTTTGCCTGTGGTCTCGGATCGTCTGCACGATCCCGACTCGCAACTCGGTCGTGATGTGTGGTGGACTCAGGCGTGGGTGTTGGCAGTTGGTTCGATGTTTGCGGATTCGTTGCTGCGTCGCGGATTGCGTCCCGATGTGGTGCTGGGGCACAGCTTTGGCGAATGCACCGCCGCTTGGTGCGCTGGCGTTGTGACCACTCGGCAAGCCATCGAGTTTGCCAAGTCGCGAAGCGATAGCGTGGTGATGACGACACGTGAACGAGGTGAATTGTTGTCGGTTCGTGGAGCGCCTTCGGCGGTCGACGCTGCTTTGCAGGGTTCCGAAATTCGCTACACCATTTCGCACCACAACTCACCGCAGCAAACCGTGATCGCTGGTGACCCCGAGCAGATGACGGCCGCGAAAAAGCAATTGGCGTCTGCTGGCATGGCGTCGGTGGTGATTCCTGTGCCGGCTGCATTTCACACTCCCGAGATGATGCCAGCTCAAGAAATGCTGCGAGCTCGATTCACGGGCCAGAACGCGCGTCCGCCACGATTCGCGTTTTTGTCGGCGGTGTCGAATCGGTATTTGGCCGAGCCATCTGAGATCGTTGACAATTTGGTCACGCAGTTGACGCGTCCGGTGTGCTTCAGCGGTGCGACGGAGCGTTTGGTTCACGATGGTTGCGAGTTACTGGTTGAAGTCGGCCCCAACAACGTGCTGACTCGATTGGCCACCGCAACGGTTGCTCCGCACGTGCTCTGCATGTCGGCGGATGACCGCGGTCGCGATCCAAATCGTCAGCGACAATTGATCGAGTTGGCGTACGAGTCACTTGGTCAATCCACCCGTGCATCGAGTGAATCGGTTTCCAAAGCAAGCGCCTCCGTGGTGTCGTCACAAACTCATGTCCATCAGCCGAGCACGCTGACGGCGTCGCGGCCAGCATTCGAAGTCGTCGATGTCACCCGGCGGAGTCGACGTCAGCAGGAAGTCTCGCAGGAAGAGCCCCGTTCGGCATCTGCGCAGGACTCGGGCGTCAAGGCATCCTCTGCCGTCGCGGAATCCGTGACCGTTCATTCGGTCGGTAAGAACGGAAGTGATCATCGCAACGGAATGCAAAATGGCGATGTGGTTTCCAGTCCAATGCAGCCGATGGCAACGGTCACCACCGCGGCGAATCCTGTTGCCGACACCGGCATGCGAGAACGTCTGCAGTCCGCTCGATCGTTCTTGTTTGACCTCGTGGTCGATTTGACGGGGTACGACCCAGAGGTGATCGAGTTCGACGCGGACTTGGAAGCCGAGCTGGGTGTCGACAGCATCAAGAAGGCTCAGCTGATCGGTGAAATCGTTCAGTGGGGCAACTTGGAAGTCGACACGCAGTCCATGCGGTTGGCTCAGTTCGCTTCGCTCGACGACATCCTGCAACTGGTCGGTGATCCAGCAGGACTCGAAGACACCGAGTTGGTCTCCGCTCCAATCGATGCACGCGGGCACAACGACCAGCCCGAATCCAATCCCACAGAGGACTTCAACACCACCGCCGAATCGTTGCAACGGTTGATGATCGACTTGGTCGTGGATCAAACCGGTTACGACGAAGACATCATCGACATGGACGCGGATTTGGAAGGCGAGCTTGGGATCGACAGCATCAAGCGAGCTCAGTTGCTGGGCGAGCTGGAACAGCAGTACGAGTTGCAATCGCTTCGCGAGTCGAACTTGAAGCTGTCGGATTTTCCGACGTTGACTTCGATCCACGCGTTTGTGATGGAGCAGATTGGTCAGCCTGCGGACGAAAAAAAAAACGCCTCGCTGAATCTCAGTTCTGACTCATCCGAAGTGACGTCTCAGGCACCCGCCTCGGGGACCCATCGTTTCGTGATGCGAACGAAATCGGCACCGCGACGCGACGGGATGCCAGCGATGCGTCCACTGAACGGGGCCGCGCTGATTCTTGGCAACAATTCGGTCGCCGATGCAATCGCGAATCGGTGTCAAATGGCAGGTGTCCCGGTTCATCGCATCGCAGCTCAGCTGACTTTGACTGAACTCGATGCCGAACTGGATCGCGTCTGGTCTGTTGATGCCACGCCGCACCTTTTTCTGACCACGCCGCACGACGATGCGGCTTGTTGGACAACGTTGGACGCGGCGAGTTGGAAGCGGCGTCAATCCGATGCGCTCGCGATTCCCTATCGCGTTTGTCAGCGTTGGATGCAGCGAACGATCGATGAAGACCGGATGGCTCAGGCGTCGTTGGTCTCCACCTTGAAGATGGGAGGAGGGTTTGGTTTCGACGCGATGTCGGAATTGGCTCAGTCTTCCAAGCTGATTCATGGTCGTTCAGCCGAGTCCGGCGGATTGGCTGGTTTGACCAAAGCGATGTTGATCGAGGCCTGGATGCGTGGTTACCGCGACACGCCGATGTTGATCATTGATCAGATCGAGGCTGCGAGCCCGGATGAGTTGGCCGAGGGCGTGTTTCGTGAGTTAGCCGTTCCGTCCTACGACGAGGAAGTCGCGGTCGCCGGTGAGAAACGATTGGCAACGGAAGCTCGCTACTCTCCGCTCGATGTTTCATCGCAGATGCCTCAGGTCACCCCCGGCGGCACTTGGATCGTTGCCGGCGGAGGTCGTGGGATCACGGCAATGACGGCGATGGCATTGGCCGAACGTCACGGGTTGAAACTGCATTTACTGGGGATGGCCCCGGTGCCACACATCGACCCGTCCGTGCGGGAACATGCTCAGCGAGATCGAGCGGACTTGCGCCGATCCGAGATGGCGCGCATTCAGCGAGAAGGCGGCAACCCCGTCAAGACTTGGCGGCAATTCGAAAAGGCCATTGAGATTGACCTCACGCTTGAGGAGTGTCGCGAACGTTCGATTGAGGCCACCTATCACAGCGTCAATGTTTCGGACTTCGAAGCGGTGGCGGAGGTTGTTGCCAAAATCCGCAGCATGGACGGTCCTATCCGGGGTGTGATTCAGGGTGCCGGTTCCGGCCAAGATGCGCGGTTTGATCGCAAGCGACCCGATAAAGTGGCGCAGTGTTTTTCCGCCAAAATCGATGGCACGATCGCGTTGGCATCGGCGACGCAGAACGATCCATTGGAATGGTTCATCGGCTACGGTTCGATCAGCGGACGTTTCGGTGCCAATGGGCACACGGACTATTCCGCTGCCAACGAGATGCTTGCCAAGTTGATCGGTCGATTGCGACAGCAGCGTCCCGAGACGCGATGCGTGACCTTTCACTGGCACGCTTGGGGCGACGTTGGGATGGCGACCAAGCCTGAAGCCAAGTTGGCGCTCGATATGATTGGCATGGAATTCATGCCGGCCGAAGAGGGTCTGCAGCACTTTTTGAACGAAGTCGAGCACGGTGGGGAGGAGGCCGAGGTGCTGATCACGGACCGCCGTTATGTTCGCAAATTCTTCCCCGCCGAATCGTCGCGAGCGGGGAACACGTTGCCCGGTCCCTCGCCCATGATCGATCCGACGGAACGCATGCCAGCGACAGCGCAAGATTCCTTCGCGGTGACATTGGACCCCGAACGCGATCTGTTTTTGAAGCACCACTTGGTCAACGGACGTCCCACGTTGCCGTTCGTGATGGCGATCGAACTGCTGGCCGAATCGGCTCGCTGGGGCACCGATCACAAGGTCGTGCGTTGCCGTGAGGTTTCGGCCACCATGCCGCTCAAGTTCATGACAGACGACGCGATCGCGGTGGAGTTGTTGCGAGATCCGTCGGTGCCGGGCCGTTGGTCATTGGTCAGCGATTTGCGTCGCCGAGATGGTCGATTGGTCCAAGCTCAACGCCCGCATTTTGCAGCGACGATCGAGTTGGGTGACGACAGTGTTCCTGTTGTGTCGCCTGGCAACGACGAGATGCTCGAGTCTGCGGTGGAATACGCCAGCGAGCAGGCGCCGATCTATCACGGTCCATCGCTTCAGTGTTTGCGGTCGATCGGATTCGGGAATGCCGACGCCGGTTTGTCAGGTGGAGATCCCGCGAAACGACCTCGTGCGGTCGGGACCATCGTCGCGCCCAGTCCCGCTCACTTGGCAGGCGAGGCTCGTCCGTTGTTGGGATGGGTTTTGTCGCCAGCCACGATGGATGCGGTCTTGTACGCGGCGGGCATGCTCGCTTACCGGGTTGCTGATCGGCCGAGTTTGCCAATCTCCTTTGATTCCATCGAAATCGGTCGCTTGCCTGATCCCGGCGAGCCATTGAAAGTTCACGTGCAGTGGGAAGGTGAGACCACCACGGGTTCTTCTGGCGGTTCCGACGGCGGCATGATGTCGGCGGTTTTGGTGGGTCAGAATCAGGAACTGATCTTGCGAATCGGTGGCTATCGAATCGGTTGGCTTCGCTAAGCCATGTATCACGCCACGAATTCGCAGCCGGCATTGTTGCCGTCGAACTGGTACACCGATCCATCGATTCATGATCGCGAGCGGATTGCGCTGCGTCAGGCAGGGTGGCAATTGGTCACAACCACGACCGAGCTATCGAAGCCCGGCGACTACCAAGCGCTGGACCGATTGGGCGTGCCGCTGATCGTTCGCAATCACGACGGCGAATTGGTGGCTCTGCGAAACGTGTGTGCGCATCGGCAGTGCCAATTGGTGACGGAAGGCGGCGGCCACGCGAAAGAGTTGAAGTGCCCTTACCACGGTTGGCAGTACGGCGGTGATGGACGCACTCGCAAGATTCCTGCCGCCAAGAATTTTCCGCACTTCGATCGGGAGCTCTATCGGTTGGGGAGTTTTCCGGTACGAGTGGTTGGCCAGTTGGTCTTCGTGAATCTGTCTGGTGGAGCCAGTCAGGGAGCGGATGAATCGGATCTCGCGACGCTCGGCGACGATGATTGGGTGAGCGACTTCGCAGCGAACACGGATGCGACGTCGTGGAGGCAAGTTCTGCAAGAGGAACTGGAGTATCCCTGTGATTGGAAAATTCCGATTGAAGGTTCGCTCGAGAGCTATCATCTCAGTGAGGTTCACTCGCAAACGTTTGGCAGCGATCCAGGTGAAAGCGAGAGCACGCATGAGTTGATGGCGTGGGGAACTCGATTCCGCACGGATGCCCGAGACGATTCCTTTTTAGCTCGGATGGAGGAACGTGTGATGCGTTGGATGGTCGGAGAATTCGGGCCTCATTATCAGCATGTGCATGTGTTCCCAAATATCATGGCTTCGTTCACAGACACGATGAGTTTGGTCTATCAGATCACTCCCATCGGAATATCAACCAGCAAAATGACGGTGTTCGGATTCACGCGTCGCCCCAAACGCTCGGGCGTTGTCGGGAAGATGGTTGCGAACGGATTGGGACGCAGCGCCGCATCGATGGCTCGAAAGGTGTTGGCCGAAGATGCAGCGATCTTTCCACGGGTTCAGGCCGGAATGGATTCAGCCGGCGCGGCCGGGATGAACGAGAAGGCAAGTCGGATCTTTGGACGCTGTGAAGAGAGGCTGCATGCCTTTCATGTGCACTGGAACGCATCGATGAAGGCTGAGAGCATGAAGTCAAACAAAGATTCGTTGGAAGATCATCATGAATGAGGGATCAGGATCAAGTATGAAACCATTGGCGGATTTAGTTGGCAAGCGAGCGCTCGTTACCGGCGCCAGTCGTGGCATTGGCCGTGCGATTGCGTTGGAGCTGGCCGCTCGAGGTGCTTGCGTTGCGATCAACTTTTTGAAGTCCGAGGAACAAGCGGTCCAAGTCGCGACGGAAATTGCTGACTCAGGCGGAACGGTGATGTTGGTGCGAGCCGACGTCTCATCGAAAGAAGACGTGGAAGCGATGGTGGAGAGCGTCTCGCAGAAATGGGGCGGATTGGACATTGTGGTCAGCAATGCTGCGGCCGGCGGTTTTCGCGATTTGAATGACCTGACGCCCGTCAACTTCGAAGCGGTGCTTCGCAGCAATTCGGCCCCTGTGGTGTGGTTGGCTCAGGCGGCATGGAAGCATTTGGCGGCCGGGGATTCGCACGGGAAGTTGGTCGCAGTCAGCAGTCACGGTTCCAATTGGGCCGTGCCTCACTACGGGGCCATCGGTGCATCGAAGGCGGCACTCGAAGCTTTGGTGCGTCACCTCGCACTTGAGTTTGGAGACCGTGGGATCAACTTCAATTGCGTGTTGCCGGGCATCATTGCCACGGATGCCATCGCCAGCATGCCGGGTTCCGAGGGGCTGATCGAAGCAGCGAGCGAGCGAATGATGGTCGGCAAACGCCGCTTGTGCGAACAAGACGTGTCGTCCGTGGTGGCATTTCTGTGCGGCGAAGGAAGTGATTTGATTCAAGGGCAAACGCTCGTGATCGACGGTGGCGTCAGCATTCGCGTGTGATGCGAAGGTGGACCCAAACAAGTTTTCATGACAGATGTTTTTAGGCGATTGGGAGTCCGATGATTGACCCATTGATTCTTCGACGAGCGACGATCGCTCTCGTGATCCTGTTGGCAGGAATGGTTGCGTGGCAGGTGGTGAAGTCCACGTCTGAGCAGCCTGCTGCGAGCAAGGAGCGTGAGCCGAACGTGCCTGAACTGAACCTTGGTAGTTTTGCGCAGCCGTCCTTCTCTTCGAAGTCAGAAGACGCAGCTGACGATGCACGCGGCGAACTGACCCTTCGTGTTGGCAAAATTGGATCTGCGCCGCGCCGCGATGAGATCACGGTGTTGAAATCATTGCCGGACTCGGAACGTGAATGGACGCGTGCCTACACAATGGCGAAAGCCAACGCTTGTCGGATCGTTGCTCCGGGGGCATCCGTCTCAGCGCCGCTGTCGATGGCTCGCACCGGCCAGCACGGTGAGTTGGGGCGATTGTCTGCGATCACGATTGGTTTGGAGATGGCGTCGCAAGGCCGTCAGAAATTGCCCGCCGTCACTCGTCAGCAGGTGGACCAGTACTTCGAGGATCATCGTTTGTCGGTCCAGCCGCAGATGTTTTACGACGAGCAAAAACGCGTTTACTTTGGCACCGATTGCGCGGCAGCATTCTTCGAAATTGAACGTCCCGGTTACACCATCGAGCCGGAGCCGATGATCAATGTGGCGGTCAGTCGATTTCGGACGCTGGGGATTGTTGGCATGCCGGAGGATTCTGGCGTGTTGCTGGGGCGGACGTTGGCATTGATGTTCGCATTCGAGAAGAGCGATGACACGGTGTCTGGAGTCGCCGATGGCGGTCGTCAGGCGTTGGAGTTGATGCTCTTGCATTTGCCTCCGGAATCCACCGCGGATGACTTCAAGATTGAGGTCTATATCACCAGCGATGAGCGAGCCAGTTTGCATCGGTTGGACTTGGGAAACGAGGCGGTCAATTCGCCGCTCCCGACGATCTCATCGGAGGTTCGTTTCGACAAGATGATTTTGATGGGGATGTACCCTGCGGAACCCGTGGTCACCAAGATTCACTTCCGATCGGCCGGCATCCTGTCGATGGAAATGATCACTCGGCTTTCGCGAGGCACGAGTGAACGCACAGCGATGAGTCTGACGGAGATCTTGGATGAGTTTGGGAAGCTCTCGATGCAGTCGCCCATCGACACTTCGCCGAAGTACGAAGACGCGGAAGTGGCCGAAGCGGCTCGCCGGAAGTACGAACGTTTGCGGGCGATGCGGGAAGAGGTGTCGCGGGATGACGAAATCTCGATGCCATCCATGCGTCCGTTGATGACCGGCTTGGATGACTGAGCGACTTCGGAGGTGACAGTTCGAATCAGCGGGCGATGGCGCACGCGCGAAAGCGGAGTGGGCGCAAAAAAACGGAAGCCAATCTGATATCAGACTGGCTTCCGCTCATGCATATGATTCGTCGTAGGTTTCGGGCTCAGCGATCGCCGCGGCCACCGTAGCCGCCACCACCGCCGCCGCCGTATCCACCACCACCGCCGCCGCCGTAGCCACCGCCACCGCCGCGGTTGCCACCGCCACCGCCGTAACCACCGCCGCCGCTGCGACCGCCGCCACCACCGTAGCCTCCACCACCGCCGCCGCCGCCACCACTGCGTGGCTCGCGAGGTCGAGCTTCATTGACCGTCACACCACGGCCATCAATTTCATGACCGTTCAGGTTTTCGATCGCGTCCTTGGCGCCTTCGGCATCCGCCATTTCGACGAAGGCAAATCCGCGACTACGTCCTGTCTCTCGATCCATGATGATGTTCACAGCTGACACTTCGCCATACTGTTCGAACGCGCCACGGAGTTCTTCTTCGGTGGCCTTGAACGAGAGGTTCCCGACATAAATGTTCGTCACTTATCTGATACCCTGCAAACCGTCACCAACGAGGCAAGATGCCTCTCGCATTCGGGCTCGTTTCACTGGAAAACGCTTCCAAAACAAACCAACCAACCCAAATGTGGTGCTCAACTGACTGCGCAGCGTGAACCATCCCGATACCCCAGTCAATCCCATCTTTTTGCCCCTCCCTCGGAATTCACGAAACAGTTCGAGAGCTCTCAAAACGGTTTCCACTGGGGTTTTGGACGGATCGCAATCCTTTCGCATCCCTCGGATTCCGCCGCAAACCCGAAGTCTTGATCTCACTTCAGGATACGTTCCGCAGTCCGTTTGGATGCTGCGATGACCGGGGCGATCCCAACGCCGCCTAGTGCATTTGTGTTCAGGTGCAAGCCTGGGAGGGATTCGATTGCGGTTCGAATCTGCTGGGCTTTGTCCAAGTGGCCGACCTCGTACTGTGGCATCGCATTGTTCCAACGCACCACTTGCACCACCGCAGCGATGTCCTTGAGTGGCTGAGTTTGGTCCAGTCCGATCAGGTCACCCAGTTCGGCTCGAACGATCTCGGTGATCTCGTCGTCACTGTGTTCCAGGATTTCGGGTTGCAGCATGCCGCCGACAAACGCCCGCACAATCACGTAGTCATCGGGAGCGCGCTGGGGAAATTTGGTGCTCGCGAAACTGCCTGCCAGGACGCGGCGGTTCTCTTTGGGAGGGACCACAAACCCAAACGTGGTTGGGAAACGTTGGATGCAATCTCGCCGAACTGCCATGACCACAATCGCCGTGGAAGCAAATGGAATTGAGCGAAGCGTGGACGCGGCTTCATCGCTGAGTGGTTGCAGTAGGTTCGCCGCGATGTGCGCGGGCGTTGAAACAACCACTTGATCAAACTCTTGGGGTGATGGGCTGTTGTCGACGGATTCGATCTCCAATCGATAGCGACGATCCGCAAGCGGGACGATCGAGCGAACGGCCGTGTTCAAGCGAATGTTCTCACGCCCAGTGAAATCGGCGAGCGTGTCGATCCATTGCTTCATGCCATTGGGAAACGCTCGAAACTTCTCGTAGCGAGCGCCACTGCTGGCTTGCTCGGTGGAGTCCTCCCCGGTTCGGATCCGTCGCAACGTTGCCTTGGCAAGCGAACCGTCGTTGGTCTCCATGTCCCAGATCGGTTTCATCGTTGCCGCCATGCTGAGGCGATCGACATCGGCGGTGTAGATGCCAGCGACCAAGGGCGCGACGATGTTGTCGAGGCATTCTTCGCCGAGTCGACGACGGACAAACGATCCCACGCTCTCGTCGGTCACGCTGTCATCGCGGCGAGGAATCAAACGTTCTCGCAGCAAGCGAAATTTGCCTGAGAGGCTCAGCAGCGATGTCGTCAGCATCGACCCAAGTTTGGTCGGACGCATCAACACAAAGCCTTCCGGGATCGGAATCAACTGATTGCCTCGAGCGATCATGGCACCGCGACCGAGCGGATTGGGACGCAGGAGCTGATCCGCAACGCCGAGTTGTTCGCAAAGATCAATCGCTGCCGGCGGTGCGGTCGCAAACATGTCCGCCCCATGATCGATCACAAAGGTGCGGCCCTGGTCGTCGGTCAGCGTCTCGGTGTGAATCACACCTCCGAGTCGCTCAGCGGCTTCAAAGAGTGTGATTTGGGGAAGAGGCTTGTTCTGCTTTTGAGCTAGCAAACGCAGGTGAGCGGCGGTGGACAATCCTGACAGTCCGCCACCGATGATCGCAATTTTCATCGATTCATTGGGCTCATTGATTCATCGGTTCCATGCCGTAGCTCGGACCGCTTTGGTCCATGCTTCCGTCTTCCATCATGGGTTCGCCGTAGCTGGGGTCCATGCCCATGTTCATGTCGTCGTACCCAGGTTCGCCGCTGCCGTAACCAGAGTTGCCGTAGCCTGACATCCCGTTCTGGTTTCGACCACCGCCCATGTTCGCCATGGCGCTGAACATGCTGATCATGGGCTGGACGGTTGCGATCATTTGTTCAGAAGCTTCGTGGAAGGCGGTGGCGTCGGCCGCGGATTCGAGCGGCTGCAAGAACGTCTCGAACATTTGAGTGGATTGCTGAATGGTGCTCGACGCCATCGGATTCATGCTGCCGGAGTTTTGAGCCAATTCGGCCATGCTGGTTCCTCCGTCAGCCATCGCTTCGAGCTTCTGCGTTTGTTCTTCCACCCACTTCGGGAAGTGATCCGCCAAGGCTTTGGGAATCCAGTAGCCCTCCACTCGAACCATTTCATGCGTTGGGCCGCGGTTGGGACGCCGTTGGCCGGGTTGTTGGCTGCCTGAACCGGCACGCTGGATTGTCGCGGTGTCCTCTTGGAAACTGGCGACTTCCCACTGAGGGTCCGAAGAGGCAAAGGCCTGAGTCAGTTGGCGGAAGTAAGGAGCCACTGATTCGCTTCGATCCCGGACCCAATTGGTGAATCCCTTTTGCCGGATGTTGTCAGGTGTCATCGCATCGTCTGCCAAGCCCGAACGAAGCGCATTGGCAATCGGCAGGATCAATTCGTCAAACGCTTCATTGAAGGCGCTGGGAGAATTGGGATCGCCCGAGGCCAATCGGGGATGCGATTGAATCCAATTTTGGCGAGTCACGATCAGGTCGACCAAACGGTACAGACGCTCGTTGCCTTGGTTCCATTCGTTGGCATCGATCTTTTGCATTGCCAGATCAACCAGTTGATCGAGCTCGCTGCGGAACGAGGGGGGCAGCGCGTCAACGACAACGGCCAAATGTCCTTCGCGAATTTGGGATTGGATCTGTTCGATCGCTTCGTCGATGGGCAGATTGGGAGCCAGCGGTTGGTACGCGGGCGGCGCTGGTGGCGTGGGCAGTGGATCCGGAGCGGCGGCGGATTCCGCGTCAGCGACTTGGCGAAGTTCTTCGCTCAGCGATTGGCGTTGTTCCTTCAATCGAGTCGCGATCTCTTCCGCCTGAATCCGACTTTCGGCGATCAGCGATTTCATCGGAACGCTGACTCGTTGTCCGCTGGACATCAGCAGGATGACGTTGTCGTTCCACAGCCCCACCATCTGGGCTTGGATGGTGCGATTGCCTGTGAGGCTGGTCCAGTTTTCCGCAGGCAAACTCGACGGCGTCCCCAGCGTGATGCCAAAGGCGACCGAGAGGCCAATTGTGATTGATCGGATCGAGAGTCGATGCGGAAGTTGCCGAAAGAAGACTTGGCGATCAAACATGATCGGAGGTCCGAATGATAAGGTGAGGCGGTGAAGTCGCGAAGTCGAGACGGACGAACTCAGTCGTGGTGGTTGCGATGTGAACACTGCCACGCCGCCCGACCCCATCCACTATAGTAACTCAGGCGGGCGGGGTCGCCGACGTGAAAAAGGCATCTGGGAGTTGAAAACGAAATGGATGAACAGGGCTACCCGGACGAGGAAGAGAGGCAGCGGCTTCGCGAGCAGCATTACAACGCGACGATCGTCAAACGGATGGACCTGACCGAGGATCTGGCTCGGTATCGGATCCAGTGCGACGAGCCGGTGATGCCATTTGAACCCGGGCAGTATGTCGCCATCGGGCTGGGGAACTGGGAACCTCGACTGCGAGGCACTCAGGCCGAGGACGTCCCTGTTAAAAAGTCGCGGAAACTGGTGCGCCGAGCGTATTCGATTTCATGTCCGATGCTGCATGATGCCGACTCGCCAAAGGCGGGAGAACTGGCGCCGGTCGATCAGATCGACTACCTGGAGTTCTACATCACATTGGTCCGCCACGGAGCGACCTCTGCGAGCAAGCCGCCGGCACTCACGCCGCGACTATTTGGCAAGGGAGAAGGCGACCGAATTTGTGTCGAACGGAAAATCACGGGACGATATCTGTTGGGGGACATTCCCCTGAACGAGAACGTCTTGATGCTCGGAACCGGCACGGGGGAGGCACCTCACAATGCGATGGCGACCACGTTGTTGTCACGCGGGCATCTCGGGAAAATCGTCATCGCAACCAGCGTCCGCTACTGCTCCGATATCGCCTACCAAAGCGAGCACGACGAGTTGATGCGTCGATTCCCGAACTATTGCTACCTGCCGCTGACGACTCGCGAACCCAAGAATTTAGAACCCGACCGACCGGACTACGTCGGAAAACAGTATCTGCAAACGATGTTCACCTCTGGCAAGTTGGCCGAGCTTGTCGGTGATCCGCTCGCTCCCACCAACACGCACGTGTTCTTGTGTGGCAACCCAGACATGATCGGCTATGTGCCGCCCGGCGGTGAGATTCCCGATCAGCCCGGAATGCTGCCTTTGCTGAGAGCCGCCGGTTTTCATGATGCCACAGAAACACCTGGTCCCGGCACCATTCGATTCGAAAAGTATTGGTAAGCTAGCTCGTTCCGAAGCAAACGTTCCCGTTTACCGACCATTCACACTAACTAGCACGTCATCCCACGAGAGTGATCATGGAATTGAACAATACAATCGCGTTGATTCTTGGCGGTGGCCGCGGAACACGATTGTTCCCGCTCACAAAGATCCGCGCCAAACCCGCGGTGCCGTTGGCCGCCAAGTACCGGTTGATTGACATTCCGATCAGCAACTGCATCAACAGCGGGCTGAATCGCGCGTATGTGTTGACTCAGTTCTTGTCAGAGAGTCTTCACCGTCACCTTCGTCAGACGTACACCTTCGACCACTTCAGCGGTGGCTTCGTCGAGTTGCTCGCCGCTCAACAGACGGTCAACTCCGGCACCGATTGGTACCAAGGCACCGCCGACGCAGTTCGCAAGAACCTGGTGCACCTGCGTGAAAGTTGGATCAAACACGTGCTGATCCTGTCGGGCGATCAACTGTACCGAATGGACTTCCGTGACATGATGCGTACTCACATCGAGTCGGGAGCGGCCGCGACGATCGCTGGCATTCCGGTGACACGGAAAGACGCCTCGGCATTGGGAATCATGCAGGTGGACGACACCGGTCGCGTGACGGGATTTGTCGAAAAACCCCAAACAGAGGAAGAAATCGCCAAGGTCCGCATGGAACCGAGCTGGATTGATGCTCGCGGGATTGAGAGCCAAGGTCGGGATTTGCTGGCCAGCATGGGGCTGTACATCTTCGACAAAGACCTGATGGTCGACATGCTCGAAAACAGCCTGCACAGCGACTTCGGAAAGGAAGTCTTCCCGGAAGCGATCAACACCCACAAGGTTCAGTTGCACCTGTTTGACGGGTACTGGGAAGACATCGGAACGATTCGTTCGTTCTACGAAGCCAACCTCTCGTTGGCCGGCAAGAATCCCCCGTTTGACATTCGCAATCGTCATGCACCGATCTACAGCCGGCCACGATTCTTGCCGCCAACCATCATGGGCGACGCAAAGATCACTGGCAGTTTGATCGCGGATGGTTGTCTCATTGGCGACAACGTCACGATCGAAAACAGCGTGATCGGTCTGCGAACCGTGATCGGTGACAACGTGACGATCAAAGACAGCGTTGTGATGGGAGCCGACTTCATCGAAATGCAAGATGCCGACTGCGGTGGCAAATTGCCTGTCGGTGTTGGTGCTGGCAGCGTGATTCAGGGTGCCATTCTCGACAAGAACTGTCGCGTCGGCGAGAACGTTCGGATCCTGAACGAAGCCAAAATCGATCACCAGGGAGAGGATGATGACCTGCAAATTCGCGAGGGAATCAGCATTGTGATCAAGGACGGCCAGATTCCAAACGGGTTCAACTGCTAAGCACGTCGGCAGGAATGATCAGGCAAACCCATGTGAGCCGTTTGGGCGTTAGCCCCGGTTGTACGTGGGGACAGTTGCGTTTGCCATAACAGTCCAAATGCCAACAGACTGCCGCCGACCTGCTTAGTCATTGCAGTGGTTGGTGGCTCGGCGGTTCGCCGCCGAGCTAGTTGGTGCCAGCTGAAGGCAATGGATCCAATGCTCAGCCCTCGCTACGCTCGACCCTCCCAGGGGGAGGGTGATGACAAGCGTCGGGCACCGCAAGACTTCAAAACGGCACGCCCGGCGAAGTTGGGAGGAGTCGGAAAGCGAGCGTTCAGCGCGCTTTCCGGTGGAGCGCCATATGCGCCGCTTCCCATGCCCGGCCCCTTCGGCCTCGCATACGCCTGAACGGCGTCGCTTGACCTTCCCAAAAACTTTGTTTCGGGAGAGCTTCTCAAATCCGGAACCCGTCAAGACGCAGCACCAGAAAACTGAACGACCTCGACTCAGGGAGGAAGCCCCGAGGCGGCTTAAGAGCCGGCGGATTCTTTGGAGACGCCAAGTTGCCGCGTGACGGCTTCAATTGGGATCGGGATCCCCCGCAAGCAGCCTTCCAGAACCAGGTCGGTGCCAACGACGCCTTGGAAACGGGCGACGATCATCCGGCCGCGACGGGCTTTTTCAAGCTTCACCATCACGATCAGGTTGTCACCGGGGGTCACGACCCCGCGAAAACGCACTTCATCCACGCCCCCGAAACCGACCATGGCTGCGCCGAGGAGGTCATGTTTTTGGGTGTAGTAGCTGGACAGTTGAGCGACGGCTTCCAGCATCACAACGCCGGGCATCAGCGGCATGCCAGGCATATGACCACGAACCCAGAACTCATTCTCTGTGATCGCTTTGTAAGCCGCGCAGGCATGCTGATCGAGATCCTCGTAAAGGATTGCGGTCAGTTGTTCCATCTCGTGCCGCTGCGGGTTGAACTCACGAATCGCTTCAATGTCGGCGATCGGTTTGTCAACGTCCAGCAGGGCCGGATCAAGGATGTATTCGCTACGTGCCACGATCAAGTCTTGATTTTTTTCCGCTTTGCCTTGCGTGCCTTCGCATTCGCAGGGCGTTTGCCGTGGTTGGCTTTCTTAGTTTTCCGGTGGGGCTTGGCCACTGTATCGGTCGCTATTTTTAGAGGAGAGACGTGTGAAAATGGCAAGCAAATCGGCGATTGAAACCGTCAGCCAACGGGACCATAGATCAGCGTTCGCGGTAAACGATGCGACCCTTGGTCAAATCGTATGGCGAAAGCTCCACGCGAACCTTGTCGCCTGGAACGATCCGGATGAAGTGCTTCCGCATTCGACCAGCAACGTGGGCCATGACCTCGTTGCCGGTTTCTAATTGCACACGAAAGCGAGTGTTGGCGAGGGCTTGTGTAACGGTGCCCTCGACTTCAAAAGCTTCTTCTTTCTTACCCAAAATTGAACCTTCTTAGCGTTTGCTAAACTGAACGCCACGGCGAGCACCACGAAGGCCTGGTTTCTTACGTTCCTTCATGCGTGAATCACGCGTCAGGAAGCTGCCTTCACGCATCGGGTCGTGCAATGCCTCGTCGTGGCTGCACAGAGCACGGGCCAGGCCCATGCGGACAGCGCCGGCTTGGCCGGTCATGCCGCCTCCCGAAACTCGAATCAGCAAGTCGACCGTTTCGGTCAAGCCAGCGGCTTCGAGGGGTTCAGTGATCGCGTAGCGATGTTGGTCGTTGACGAAGTAATCTTCGATCGACTTACCATTGATAGTGATTTTTCCGCTGCCTGGACGAACGCGTACTCGGGCAACACTGCTTTTTCGACGTCCTGTTCCCAGTGCGTCGCCGTTGATCTTGTCTTTTTTTACTGCAATCATGGATCAGACCCGCGTGATGCGGTCGGTGAGGGCATGTGGGAACTAGGCGCTGGCTTTTTTGCCGGTGCGAGCCAATTCGACGGGTTGCTGAGCGGTGTGGGGGTGCTCAGGGCCAGCGTAGATTTTCAATTTGCTCAGCATTTGGCGAGCAAGTTTGTTCTTGGGCAGCATCCGACGGACGGCGTGGTACAGCAAATCTTCAGGCTTGCGGTCGCGACGATCTTGGTAGCTTTCCAGACGCAAGCCTGGGTAGCCAGTGTACCAAGTGTAGTGGCGGTCACGCATCTTGTTGCCCGTCATGCCGATCTTTTCGGCGTTGGTGACGATCACGAAATCACCGCAATCGACGTGTGGGGTGTACTCAGGACGATGCTTTCCCATCAGCACGACAGCGATATCGCTGGCGAGTCGACCGAGAACTTCGTCGCTGGCATCCACAACATGCCATTGCTTTTCGATTTGGCCGGGTTTGGCCATGTAGGTTCGTTGAACAGCCACTGCTCACAACTTCTGACAAAAGGACACCGAAAATTTGAATCGCAGAACCTACTCGACGGAACCCGAATTCGGCAAGGGCTATTTGGGAAACGTTTGTAGGGTTTTTGGGCGAAATGGGATAGCCGTGCTAGCCAACCTTGGTCTCAGGCGTCCCCGCCGCGGCGGGTTGAGCTTGAGTCTTGGCGGCGGCCGTCGCTTTTCGCTCGGGTTTTGCCGTCAGTTGAATTGGCGGGACGGAAGACGATCCACCATGGAAAGTGCGTTTGCCATCAATGGTGTGGTCGAGCACAAACGCTCCGCCTGGCATCCCCTTTCGCGGCGAGACACGCAAGATTGACGCATGTCCGCATTGAGGGCATCGAATCCGAAGGCTATGTGTGTCCAACATCTTTTGGATGGAACTGGCAAGTTCTCGGTTTTCGTTGAGCGACGAAAGCGATTGGCCGACCAGTCCCTGCAGTTTGGACTGGAGCGTTTGCCGAACGGTGCGTTGGATTCGGTTCAGTTCCCACTGCAGTGACTTCAGCATCTGACCGGGTTCGGCCAGTTCTTGGCACCGAAGCGATTCAGCGGTTGGTGAGATTTGGGGGCCTGGAGTGGATTCGGGGTTCTCGGGCGTTTGGCGATCGGTGGGTGCGGTGCGGTCAGGGGGGGCATCCAAAACGGGCGTCCAAACGGCGAGGTCGTTGGCTGGAATCGTGGACGCACTCGGAAGACAGCCAAATGGGTTGGGCGACTTTTCCGATGCGGCTCTGGACAAGAGGTTATACAAAATGTATAAGTTGTCCAGCGGGAATCGCTGCAATCGATTTTCTCTGTGTTTTCGGAGTTGTCCGACGAGTCGCGTTGGGGGGAAGGACCGGGTCAACCGGCGTTTTCCTTTTGAGCGGCGCAGTTAGCCAGCGAAGAATGCAAACTCCGCTTTTGAAGCGACTTCCAGTGGCGATCCAAGCGGATTTTTAAGTAGTGTCGGCCCACTGGACGTTTCCGCCCCCTTCTCGCCCGAGCAGTCAGACAGGCCTATGTCGGTCAACCAACAAACGGTCGAAGAAACCAAAGCGCAGATCCGCGGTTTGGTCAACGAAATCGCAGCTCTTACCAAGAGTGGTGCCACCGCTTCGGAGTTTTATCCGGAGTTGCTTTCCAAGGTCATCACTGCGCTGGCTGCGGCCGGTGGTGCGGTGTGGTTGCTCGACGAAGATCAGCAACTTCGGTTGCAGTACCAGATCAACGCAGAGCCGTCGATTTTGACCGAGGGCACCGAAGACGCCGATCGCCACAATCGCTTGATCCGCCGCGCCGCTGCGTCGGGGCAATCATTGTTGGTGCCGCCCTACAGTGGCACCACCGACGGCGATGCCGAAGGCAACCCGACTCGCTACTTGCTGGTGCTCGGTGCTTTGCAGCACGACGGCCAAAAAGATGGCTTGATCGAAATCTTTCAACGCCCCGACACCGCTCCGGACACACAACGCGGCTACTTGCGGTTCCTGCAGCAGATGTGCGAGTTGGCTGCGGAATGGCTTCGCAGTCAAAAGCTGCGGACGCTCGGTGATCGTCAAACGCTTTGGCAGCAAGCCGACTCGTTTGCACGTGCCGCTCACGAATCATTGGACTTGAAAGAAACGGCTGCGATCGTCGCCAACGAAGGCCGGCGTTTGATCGGTTGCGACCGAGTCAGCGTGGCGATCAAAAAGGGCGGCAAGTGCAAGGTCGAAGCCATCAGCGGCCAAGACACAATCGAGAACCGCTCCAACATCGTTGCAGCATTGAATCTGCTGGCAACACGAGTTGTCGCGGCTGGGGAACCTTTGTGGCACGACGGGTCCACCGAAGATTTGCCACCGCAAATCGAAGAAGCTCTCGAAGACTACGTGGACCTTTCTTACGGCCGGAACTTGGCTGTCCTTCCGCTTCGCGAACCGCAGCGCAAACTCGGCCATGAAGCCGAGATGGGTGCTGCCGGCGAAGTGGATCGCGATGACGCTCACCGTGGCGAAGTCATTGGGGCATTGATTGTCGAACAGATTGAAACGGATCTTCCTCCGGAAGTCTTCCGCCAGCGTTGTGACTTGGTTTATGAGCACGGCACCCGCGCAATCGCCAACTCGCAAGCTCACTCGAACCTGTTCTTGATGCCCGTGTGGCGAACACTCGGCCGAGCCACTTGGGTTCTACGAGCACGGACACTGCCCAAGACACTCGGCGTGATCGGCGCAATCGCGGCTCTGATTTGTGGGCTGATCTTCATTCCGATGGAGTTCGACCTCGAGGCCGACGGCACACTCAAAGCCGAAGCTCGCCGCGAAGTCTTCGCGGGCATCGACGGCGAAGTTCGGGAAGTGCTGGTCGATCACAACTCGATCGTCGCTGCGGGCGATCCCTTGGTGAAGATGATCAACCCCGACATCGGCATTGAACTGGAAGACCTTCGCGGTCAAATCCGAACCACGATGGCGGAACTGCAGCGCATTCGGACTCAGTCTCGCAATCGATCTCAGTTGAAGGCCACCGAGCGGCGTGCAATCGAACTGGAAGAGGTGGAGGTTCAAACCAAGCTGGAAGCGCAGCGTGCCAAATTGAAATTGAAGGAACAGCGTGCGGAGGATTTGATCATTCGTTCGCCGATCGATGGCATCGTGGTTTCTTGGGAAGTCGAAAAGATGCTGCTCAACCGCCCCATTCAAACGGGGCAGGTGCTGATGGAAATCGCTGACCTTTCCAAGCCCATGTATCTCGAAATCGAGATGCCTGAGAAACGCGAAGGTCACCTGGACCAATACATCCAAGACAACAACATCCAGTCATTGGACGTCGACTACATCCTGGCGTCCAACCCGGACGAACCGTTGCCCGCCAAGTTGCCCATCGGGAATATTTCGCTGCGAGCGGAATCCAATGAAGAACATGGCTCGGTCATCAAAATGCGAGTGCTGCCAGACCTCACCGAACTGAGCAAGGTGTCTCCGAGTCCCGGGACCAAGCTGACCGCCGACGTCAAATGCGGCAAACGAGCCAGTGGGTTTGTGTTGCTGCACGAAGTCTTTGAGTGGGCTTACAAGTTCGCTTTCTGATTCCCCTCCTTCTCTTCTCCTTCGAATCTTCTCTCCTTGTCCCTCCACCACGAGTTCCCATTGATGAAATCCTGGCGATTGATCGTTGCTGCACTGGCCAGCGTTTGCGTTGCCGCAATCAGCGCTGAGCCAGCCACGGCGCAAACCAGTCTGAGGGGCGAGACCCCATTGATCGCGGAGTATTGCCAAGTTCGATACATCCGCAAGGTCGACATTCCCGCTGAAGTCGAGGGCAAGTTGGTTGATTTGCCCATCGAAGAAGGCATGAATGTCGCCAAGGACGATCTGCTGGCTTTGGTCGATGACACGTCGGCACGTTTGGCTCTCGAGTTCAAGAAAGCGGAAGAGAAAGAAGCTCAGCTCAACGCCGCCAACGAAGTCAACTTGAAGGACGCTCGCAACAACGAAGAGTTGGCCCGCGCCGAAGCCGAGTCGTTCCGTGAGCTCTACGAGAAGGGGGCCACGCCTTACTACGAAATGAAGAAGAAGGTCCTCGAAGCCATCCGCGCGTTGCTTCGGATCGACTTGGCGGAAATGCAAAAGAAGATCGCCGAGGCACAGTACATCGCGAAACGCAGCGAACGCGAAATCGCGGAGTTTGAACTGGACCGCCGGCGGATCACCGCGTTGTTTGATGGCTACATCGAAATGCGAATCGCACAGCTTGGTGAATGGGTTCAGCCCGGTTCGCCAATCGCGACGCTGGTTCAGTTGGACCGAGTTCGAGTCGGTGGCGACATCGACGCGCTGGCATCCAATGGAGTTGTTCGCGCGGGAGTTCCCGTGTTGGTTCGCGTGTTCAACACAGCGGACCCCGACCAGAATTTTGAAGTGAAAGCTCCCCTTGGATTTGTGAGCAGTGAAGTCGACGGTCAAAAACGCTATCGCATTTGGGTCGATGTCGACAACCAAAAGGACAGCAACGGCAACTGGATGATCAAGCCCGGGATGGAAGCTGAAATCATCTTTCAGTGATCTCCCAAACGATCGTTCGATCGCTCTTTTCCCTGTTACTCGCTTCTTCCTGACCTTTTCATTCGACACCTGGCCCCATGACCACTCTGGCTGAATCACTGGTAAGCAGTTCGTCACGTGCACTGACGGTGCGCCGACGTCCTGACTTGACCGCCAGCCGCCACCACTACCAAGGGCAAGGGTATTGGGTGGTCAAAGAGCCGGTGGGATTGCAGTACTTTCGTTTTCATGACGAAGAGTATTTCATCCTGAACATGCTGGATGGTCACGTCAGTCTGCAGCATATCAAAGACGGTTTCGAACAGCGGTTTGCGCCGCAGAAGATCACCTTTGGCGACTTGCAACAGTTCATCGGCATGCTGCACCGCAGCGGTTTGGTGATCAGCAATTCACCCGGTCAAGGAAAGTCGCTTCGCGAGCGTGGGCGAAAGAAAAAGAACAAGGAATTGATGGGGAAGATGTCCAACGTCTTCGCCGTTCGTTTTCGCGGGATTGACCCCGAGAAAATCCTCAATCGGATGTTGCCCATCTTCGGATGGATCTTCACCGTTCCAGCGTTGATCTTCTTTGCTGGGTTGTTGTTGGCGGCATCCTTGTTGCTCGCGACGCAGTACCAGACGGTCTACGCCAAGTTGCCCACGTTCCATCAGTTCTTCGCTGCGGATCGTTGGATCATCTTGGCCGCAACGATGGCGATCGTGAAAGTCATTCACGAATTTGGCCACGGGCTGAGTTGCAAGAAATTCGGCGGTGAGTGTCACGAAATCGGCTTCATGCTGTTGGTCTTCACGCCTTGCCTGTACTGCAACGTGTCTGATTCATGGATGTTGCCGAACAAGTGGAAGCGGATCTGGATCGGTGCCGGCGGGATTTACGTCGAGATGATCTTGGCGTCGATTGCGGCGTTTGTGTGGTTCTTCAGTGAACAGGGAACCACGATCAACGACTTGTGTTTGAACATGATGTTCTTGAACGTCGTCAGCACGATCTTGGTCAACGGCAACCCGCTGCTGCGGTTTGACGGTTACTACATCATGATGGACTACTTGGAAATTCCCAACCTTCGTCAAAAGAGCACGGAAGTGCTGAAGCGTTGGTTCCAAAAGACGTGTTTGGGATTGGAGTTGCAGGACGATCCATTCTTGCCCACTCGCAATCAATTCATGTTTGGGTTGTTCACGATCGCCAGCGTGATTTATCGCTGGGTGGTTGTGTTTTCGATCGTATGGTTCGTGATGCAGGTTCTCGAACCCTATGGCCTGCAGGCACTCGGGCGGATCCTCGCTGTGATCGGGTTCTCCGGTTTGGTCGCTCAACCCGTCATTCAAACGTGGAAATTCATCCGCACACCTGGGAGATTGTCAAAAGTGAAACGCGGACCGTTGTTAACATCGCTCGCCGTGTTGGGCGTGGTCGTCGCCGCGGTGTGCTACATCCCATTGCCGCACCACATTGACGCGGCGTTTGAAATTCGCCCCAGTCGTGCGGGGATGGTTTATGCCGGCGTCGTGGGGCGTGTGGAGCAGACTGTTCCGGTGGGGACCTTGGTCAGCACCGGCGACACGATCGCACTGTTGAAAAACCCCGAGCTCGAAATTCGCTTCGCTGATTTGCAAGGCGAACGCAAGCTCGCTCAAGTGCAACTGGCGAACTTGAAATCGCGACGGCTCGATGACACATCAGCCAAAATCCAGATCGAAACTCAAGTCGAGATGCTGGAATCGATCGAAGGCTTGTTGGCCAAGACACAGGAGGAGTTGGACCGGCTGAACGTACGAGCCAAGCGAGATGGTTTTGTGCTTCCTCCTCCAGAAAAGAAGGAACAAGATCCCGGTGATGGGCGTCTACCAAGTTGGAGTGGGACACCCCTTCAAGAACGCAATCGAGGTGCCTTGCTGACAGCCGACGATTTGATCTGCGAGATTGGATCGCCCGAAGCATTCGAAGCGGTGTTGATCATCGACCAAGGTGATCGGCAACTGGTTCGCGAATCGCAGGAGGTGGATCTGAAGCTTGATTCACGGCGACTGGAAACGTTCCACGGATCGATCGAGGAAATCTCGAAGAAGCCCCTCGAAGCGGCCTCCGCATCCATGTCCAGTCAAACGGGCGGCAGTTTGCAGACCGAAATCGATCCTCAAACCGGACAGATCAAACCTCGCAGTGTTTCGTACCAAGCTCGGGTGCCGATCGATGGGATTGATTGGCCATTGCGGCCTGGTTTTCGCGGTGCGGCCAAGGTTCACGTGGACCCGATGTCGCTTGGATCACGTTTATGGCGAGTGATCATTAAAACTTTCAACTTTGACTTCTGAGTGAGCTAGGCTTCCACCATCCTTTCCATTTGACGTGGTTTAACGTTTGGTTTTTGCAAGCGATTCAAAAATTTGGATTCTTGATCCTTCACCGTCGCTTTCGCGTTGCGACGCAGGGGGGGATCACTACATTGGCCTCAAAACACGCGAATCTCAACTTACCTGTTTCCCTTTTGATTTTTTGGAGATTTTAATGGCAGACGAAACCAAGACGGCTGAAGCCCCCGCCGCAGAAAAAGCCGCTCCCGCTGAGAAGGCACAAACTCAAGCTCAGGCTCCTGTTCAAGTTCAGGTCAACGATGACAATGCCATCGCAACCTACGCGAACTTCTGCCGCGTGACTGGTTCGCCTGAAGAATTGATCATCGATTTCGGCCTGAACCCACAGCCAATCGGTGTGCCAAAGGACCCCATTCAAGTCAAGCAACGCATCATCGTGAACTTCTTCACCGCGAAACGTTTGCTCGCCGCTTTGCAAATGTCGGTCGCTCGTCACGAATCGGTTTTTGGCGTTCTGGAAACGGACATCAACAAACGCGTTCGTCCAGGCCTGCAACAGCAGCAAGCTCCCGCGAAGTCGTAATCGACCCGCGAGAATTGAGATTCCAAAAGCCATCCCGCTTGTTTATCAGCGGGGTGGTTTTTTTGTGCGCTGATCCAGCGGGCGTTGGACCGCGATCTGATCGCCGCTGTCAAAACCGATCGCTTCCCTGACGCGGAAGCGGTTCGAGGTGGCAAAAGGGGGCTGAATCGCGGAAGATGGCACTGCGTCGCCGGGACGCAGTTCTGTCCAGCCCGCCCTTCACCCACCGAACGAAAGATCGGATGTCGTCTCTCGCATCCAATTCCAATTTGCCCATCGACCCCGAATCGTTGTTGCCGCGATTTGGGTTGAGCCAGTTTCGAGCCGGCCAACGGGACGTGGTCGATGCTCTGGCTTCGGGCGCGGATTGTCTGTGCGTGATGCCAACTGGTGGCGGAAAAAGCCTGTGTTATCAGTTGCCTTCGTTGGCCCGAGAGGGGACCACGATCGTTGTGTCGCCGCTGATCGCTTTGATGAAAGACCAGGTCGACACGCTCCAGCGGCGGGGCATCCAGGCGAGATTGCTCAACAGCACGCAATCACCCGGGCAACAAGAGTCGGTCATGGACGAAATGGCCGCTGGGAAGTTGGACCTGATCTATGTGGCTCCCGAACGTTTGCGGAATGGTCGATTTCTGGATGTGGTTCCCAAAGCCAACGTGAGTCTGTTGGCGGTCGATGAAGCCCACTGTGTGAGCGAGTGGGGCCATGACTTTCGACCGGATTACTCACGTCTGGGGCGATTTCGTGATCGCTACTTGGGCGGCGTCCAGACGATCGGATTGACCGCGACCGCGACACCGACGGTTCGCGATGACATCTGCGAGTTGTTGAACCTGAAGCAACCTCGCGTGTTCGTGACCGGTTTCGCGCGAACGAATCTGCGGTTCACCGTCACGCCCTGCAACAACGATGTCGCCAAACAAAACGCACTGCGGGATTACCTTTCGAAGCAATCGGGAGCGGGCATCATCTATGGCGCGACTCGCAAGCGTTGCGAAGAGATCGCTGAGTGGTTGCCTGAGAAAACCGGACGCAAAGTCGGTGTCTATCACGCCGGCATGCATCCGGAAGAACGCCGCCGCGTGCAAGAGGCGTTCATGAAAGGAGACTTGTCCGCGATTGTGGCGACCAATGCGTTTGGGATGGGCATTGATAAATCGGACATCCGGTTTGTGGTGCACTACAACATGCCGGGTTCGCTGGAGGCCTACTATCAAGAAGCGGGCCGTGCCGGACGGGATGGGGCGATGAGCCAGTGCCTGCTGCTGTTTGCTTACGCCGATCGTCAGATCCAAGAGTTCTTCATCGAGAACCGCTACCCATCCCGAGAAACGGTGAAGAAGGTTTACGAGTACCTGCTTTCTCGAGAAGAAGACCCGATTGAGTTGACGCTGGATCAGGTGCGGGAGGCAATTGCTGTTCGTGACGGCAGTGAAGCGATTGGCACTTCCGAAACGTTGTTGTCCAAAGCCGGTGCTCTCCGACGGTTGGACGCCAGTTCCAATCAAGCGGTGCTGCGAATCGATAGCGATGTGCCAACGCTGCTGGATTTCTTGCCTCGCGAAGCCAAGCTGAAGCGTCAGGTCATGACCGCGATCGAGAAGATCGTGGGGCCTCGTCGCGGGGAAGATGTGTTCGTTCGGTTGAGTTATCTGGCAACTCGAGCGGGTGTGGAACGGGTCCAATTGACCCGCACGTTGCGAGAATTGACCAAGCTGAAGACGTTCGACTACATCCCGCCGTTTCGCGGTCGTGCCGTTCACATCATGCGGCGGGACGTCCCTTTTCATCAGCTGAAAATCGACTTTGAAGAGCTGGCCCGACGCAAGCAAGCTGAATATGAAAAACTGGATTCTGTGATCCAGTTCGCGCGTTCGACGTCCTGTCGCCAGCACGTCATTCTGAAATACTTTGGGGATCCCAACGCGGAGAATTGCGGGAAATGTGACCACTGTGACCCGGCGGGCGAATGCATGCCCAAGGTGGATCCTTCCGCCTTGGCGGCCGCAAATGTGTCGACCGCGAAGGCACTGGGGGAAAGTGGCTCGATCGGCGCGTTGAGCGAGCAGTCTGGGATCGACATGGTCGCCCTGACGACCGCGATTCGCGTGATCCTCAGCGGAGTCACACGAACGCACGGGCGATTGGGAAAGAATCTGATTGCTCAGATGCTGGCTGGATCAAAGAACAAAAAGGTCACGCAGTTGCGACTGAGTCGGCTGAGCACCTACGGCATGCTGACGGGGCTGAAGCAAGGCGAGTTGACCGACGCGATGGACTCTTTGTTGACGGTGGGGTTGCTGGATCAGAAAGAACTGAATGAGCGTCGGCCAACCGTTCACATGACCGACCTGGGACGCCAAGTGATGAACGGTCAGGTTCCGTTGCCGCCGTCGTTGCAGTTGAAATTCCCGCTCGCGAAGAAGTTGGCCAAGGTGGCTAGTAAGATTGAATCTGGTGACGTTGCCGAGGAAGAACCCGGCGATATCGAGCCATCCGTTGCAACTCAGCCTGCTTCTTCAGTGACGCAGACACCGCCCTCGGAAGAGACTCCTCAAGCCGACGTCAGCGTCGTGGCCGCGGAACCTTTGAGCTCGAATGACGCACAGGACTTGCTTGATCAAGATCTCTCGGATCGGATCAAACGGTTTCGACGCAAGCGATCAGCGGCGTTGAATGTGGCGCCACACCGGATCCTTTCCGAATCGACGATCAAACGATTGATCCAGACCAAGCCTGCCAACGCGACTCAGCTGGAAGGCGTGCAGGGGATATCCAGCGAGTTCATCGAGGCATACGGCAGCGATTTGCTCGAGTTGATTGCGAACACGTTGGCGGAGCACGAGGTCGACTGCCCGCCGGAACCCGTTGCTTCGCCACCGAGCGAGCCGGTCGAGGTTGTCGCGATCGAACCCGAGCCCAGTCCGGATTCAGAGCGTCTGGATGAGACAGCGGCTGATCCATCGGCGTGGCGGCATGAATACTGGACCTGGCGATTGTGCCGCGATGGATACACGTTGCAGCAAGTCGCAGAAATTCGCGGCGAGGACACCAAGGCGTTGGTCGAGCATTTGATTGCCGCCGCTCGAGCCGGGCAGAAAATTGATCCTGCTTGGGCGGACACACCGGCGAACGCCAAGCGACTGCGGAATCTGTAGGGGGTGGCGGTTTGACTCGCTGACGCCGCTCAGTGGATCCGATTGAGTCTCATTTGGGTGGATTAGCTTTGTCCGATTGGCGGAGCAGTTCATCGATGGCGCTGAGCACGCGTTCCGATTCGCGTTGCAAATTGGCGAGCAGTTCCGGGGTCTCTTGCACTCGATTTTCTCGGCCGGCTTCCTCGATTCGTTCGGCGGCTGCTTGCAATTGTTTTGCGCCGAGCAAACCGCAGGCTCCCTTCAGCGTATGAGCGTTCCGGCGAGTTTCATCGTTGAGTCCGGCGGGGATCTCTTGGGAAAGCTTGTCCACCAACTGAGCGCACTCGGTTCGAAAGACGAACGCCAGTCTCAACACGCCGGCCGTTCCGCCGGGGATGCGGGAGCGTGCCGAATCGAGGTCCAGGCACCCGATGTTTTCGGGTGACAGCGTGATCGCATTGGAGGTGGATCCTGCGGAGGGAAACGCGGCGTGAGCGGCATTGATCGTGGTCGAATCTTGTTCGCTCGCCAGCAGCAGTTTGGGCGAGAACGATTGCACCAGCGTTTCTTCCTGTGACAGATCTGTCGCCGGAGGCAGTTCTTTCTGAAAGGCCGCCAAGGCGTCCCGCAGTTTTCGGCTGTGGATCGGTTTGGTGAGGTAGCTGTCCATGCCTGCTTCGCGGCAGGCAGCGGCGTCTTCGCTCATTGCCGCCGCGGTGAGTGCAATGATGGGCGTGTGTCGGTCGGTGCCCCATTCCTCTTGGCGGATTGCACGTGTGGCTTCGAGTCCGTCCATGACGGGCATGTGCATGTCCATCAAGACGATGTCGTATTGTTCGGATCGCCACTTCGACAACGTTTCCCGCCCGTCGCTGGCGATCGAACACTTGTGGCCGAGCGAACGCAGCAACCCGGCGATCACGTGTTGGTTGGTGACTCCGTCTTCCGCGACAAGGACGTGCAGCGGCGCGAGTTGTTGGCGGGCGGGGCCGCCCAAATCTTCTTCTTCGTCGTCCACTTCGCTCCGCATCGAGGCCGGGCACACGGGCATTCTGAGATCGAATGAGAACGTCGTGCCAACGCCGACTTCACTTTGCAATTGCAGTTGGCCGCCCATCAACTCCACGAGCTGGCGACTGATGCTCAGTCCCAAGCCGGTTCCGCCGAAGCGACGAGTCGTGGACGCGTCAGCTTGGGTGAATGGATTGAGAACCGCATCCTGCTGAGCGGGCGGGATTCCAATGCCGGTGTCGCAAACACTCCAGCGTAGTTCGACCGTGTCTTGGCGACCGGGCGACTCGGTGCCATTGGCAGACGTTTTGGGATCACCACCCGCAGCAGGGGCTTGGCGGAGGACTTCGATTTGCACGCGAACGCCGCCGTGATCGGTGAACTTGATCGCGTTGCCGACCAGATTGGTGAGCACCTGGCGGACTCGTCCTGGATCCCCGATCAACTGATCAGGGATTTTGGGCGAGAGTTCGCACTGCAATTCCAATCCTTTCTGAGAGGCGCTGAGTGAAAACGACCGAAGCGTCGATTCAACGGTCTTGCTGAGTGAAAACGGAACCGATTCCAGTTCGAGTCGCCGGGCTTCGATTTTTGAGAAATCGAGGATGTCATTGATCAGCCGGAGCAATCCGTCGGAGGATTCCTGAATGATCTGGACATAGTCCTGTTGATCGGGATCGAGGTCGGTTTGTGAGAGCAAGTCCGTCATGCCGATCAACGCATTCATTGGCGTGCGGATCTCATGGCTCATGTTGGCCAGGAATTCGCTCTTGGATCGGTTGGCGGCGTCGGCCATTCGGACGGCTTCGTGCAGTGCCGCTTCGGAGCGTTTGAGGTCGGTGATGTCGCGAGAAATTCCAAACGTCCCGATGATTTCGCCCGCGTCATTCCGCAGCGGCATCTTGGTGGTCATGCACCACGTGTCTTCTCGATCTGGCCAGGTTTCGCGTTCGACTCGGTCAACGAGTGCTTCACCTGTTTCGATCACACGCAGTTCATCCAGGCGGGCGCCCTCGGCGTGTTCCGGCGTGAAAATATCGGCGTCGGTTCGGCCATGAACCTCATCCACGCTGGCTCGTCCGAATTTCATTGCCATCGCGTGACTGACACGGATGAAGCGACTGTCAATGTCTTTGAAGTAGATGGAATCAGGGATGTTGGCCAGCAGCGTTGTCAGCAGCGACTGTTCGAACTGGGTCGCCTTTTCTTTTTCGACCTTGGCGGTCACATCCCAAAAGAGAACCTGGACGCCCAGCAGGTTGCCGTCGTGGTCGTGAACGGCGGTTTTGACGCGTTCGATCCATCCGATCGAGTCGTCGGCCAATTTGGCGGACTCGACGCTGTGCAACGACTCACCCGTTTGCATCACCTTGTGGTCATCTTCACGGTATTGGCGAGCGAGTTCCGGGGGGAACAAATCTTCGTCGTGTTTGCCCGCCAGTTCTTGCCAGGTGACGCCCCGCCATTTCAGGTAGGAGTCATTGGCAAAGACGCGTCGCCCGTCGGCTGCCTTGATCAACAAGTTCAGCGGCAATGCGTTGGCGAGAGCGCGGTAGGTCGAGGACGTTTGAAACTCGGAGACACTACTCATCAGTTCACTCTGCACCGCATCGTTTAACGAGTGTGATTTGATTGCCCGTGTCGTTGAACCACATTTGGTCCACGAAGCTGGCGATCAACAGCAGGCCCTGTTTGTCGCCTTGTCCCACCCCGTCGGCGCTGGCCGCGAGGGAACTGGCATCGAGTTCACCGGCTTGCGGCACGTGGGAGGTGTCGAACCCAGGGCCTTGGTCGGAGATGACGATGCGAATGGCGTGTTCGGATGCGGTGGCTTCCACGTGAGTCAGCCGACTTTTGTAGGGTTCCTGCGACAACCGTCTTTTCATCGCGTCGTTGATCAGGCCTTCGCGAGCAACTTGACCATGGGATGGTTGTTGGTCACGAGGAACTTCCAAGTTGCCATGCAGCATGGCGTTGGTCAAAGCGTGTTCCACGGCGACGCCCAGTCGCACCATTTCGATGCTGGGTAGCAGTTCCATCCCCGCGCTGACCTGCATCAGCAAGCCCACCAACGGCGAGATCAATTCGGGATCGGATGGCAGGTCAAACACGAAGACGTTCTTTTTCAACGTCGAAATCAGTTTCGCGTAGGACGCGTCGCTGCGGATGACCCCCAGCACATCGACGATGGTGTCGTTGAGTAAATCGGACATCCGGGTTTTCGGGACGTAACCGGCGGCCCCGCGACGCAGGGCTTCGGCCGCCAGTTCTTCGCTGCCGTGGCTGGTGACCAAAATGCTGGGGATGTGCGAGAAGTTGGCTCGCATGTTCTCGACCAGCTGAAGTCCATTGATTTCGGGCATTTCCAAGTCGGTGATGACCAAGTCGGGAGCTTGAGTCTTGAGATGCGTGAGCCCGAGTTGTCCATTGGCCACGTGAACGACTTCGTGGTTGGCTGCCTGAAGCAGCATCGTCATTTCGACCGCCTGGGTTGCACTGTCCTCGACGAGTAAGATCTTGGCCATCGCATCTACCTCTTTCATATTGAGCAAGCAGGACAGGCGTGGTTCAGGTGAGCGAACCACCCCTAATCTTACGGCCAATGGTGGAGACCGTGTGCTATCCCCTTCAAAATTGTCGCTGGAGCGAGCTGAATGACCCTCTACTATTCTTCCGGATCGGAAACCACTTCGCTGACGACAGAGGATCTTCGTGACGCTCTGAAGCAGACGTTGGAAGCAATCAAGCGGCCCGAACGCGTGCTGTTGTTGCCTCCCGACGCAACGCGATTGTTCAGCCGGGCGGGGGAACTGACGGTGCTGTGTCATGAATTGTTGGGCGACCGGGTCAAGGACATCATGCCCGCCCTCGGCACACACACGCCGATGAAGCCGCACCAATTGGATCACATGTTTCCCGGCGTGCCTCACGAGTTGTTCCGCCCGCACCGTTGGCGAGAGGACGTGGTGGAGCTAGGCCAAGTGCCAGCGGAATACGTCAGCGAAGTCACTGGTGGCGTTTACACCCAAAGCTGGCCCGCGCAAGTCAATCGCATGTTGCGAGATGGAGGTCACGATTTGATCTTTTCGTTGGGGCAAGTCGTTCCCCATGAAGTCATTGGGATGGCGAACTACAACAAGAACGTGTTCGTTGGCACCGGCGGCGTTGCAGGCATCAACGAAAGTCACTACCTCAGCGCGATGGTTGGGATTGATGAGACGCTGGGAATCGCCGACACGCCTCTGCGAAAGATTTTGAACTACGCCTCGGACCATTTCTGCGATGACATGCCGCTGCTGTACGCGTTGACCGTGATCCAGCAAATGAAGGACGGGACCAAGCACACGCGAGGTCTGTACATCGGCGACGATCACGAGACGTTCTTCCGGGCAGCCGAGTTGGCTCGCAAGGTCAACATCACGCATCTGCCGAAGGCACCCAAGCATGTCGTCGCCTACTTGGACCCAGACGAATTCAAAAGCACTTGGTTAGGCAACAAGGCGATCTATCGGACACGCAAAGCGATCGCGACGGGGGGGCGGTTGACGGTCATTGGTCCCGCCGTGGAAGAGTTCGGCGAAGACCCTCGCATCGACCAGCTGATTCGCAAGTACGGCTATCGCACCAAAGCCGAGGTGATGCAGTTAGTGGCCGAAAACGAAGATTTGGCCGGCGATCCCTCCGCAGCGGCTCACCTGGTTCACGGCTCACCGGAGAATCGATTCGAAGTCGTTTACGCGGCTGGAAAACTGAGCGATGAAGAGATCGCCTCGGTCGGGTTCACTCCGGGTGACCTGGAGGCGTTGATGAATCGCTACGACGTTCACTCGTTGCAGGATGGTTTCCACACGGACGTCGATGGATCCGAGTTTTACTTCGTGCAGAATCCCGCGTTGGGATTGTGGGAAGCCCCGCTGAACTGACGCACTCGCCGTGCAGAGGTGGTTGTTGCAGAAGGACGAGAAGGTGCCCGCCATGTTCCCAACCAGGGTGAAGAGATGGTGTCACGCGATGCGAAGCCTTGGGATTCGACCCGAGGCTGGGTTTGCATCCCATGCCTCCAAGTCGCGGAGCGACGGCATTCGAACAGCCTTGGGGGTTTCAACCCAAGGGTCAACCGTGCCAAAAAAATCGCCCTAAGCAGTTCGGCAGGAGTCGTTCATCATTTGGAATGTTTTGGGTAGCGTCGTTGCTCCCACGTGCAACCGGGGCGAATGCCCAAACGGCTCACATCGTTGCACCCGATCATTCCTGCCAACCTGCTTGGTCGCGGAGCGACGACAGTTGGTAGAGAACTTTCCGGGGGCCAACTCACTCGGTCGATTGCTCACGTTCACGGGCGGCAACCTGCTGCCCACGACGCGCAACGTCCAGGATGGTCTTCGAGAAATCGTCCCGGATCGGCTGGGTGACTTGTGGCAAACGAGCGGCGATGTCCAGCATCGCCGATGGGTTGCGTTCACTCGCTTCGCTGACCTGGGCGATGAACTGCGCCGTCTGCTCAAAGTTGCTGTCGGCGGAACGCCCGATGATGGGGCTCATCGTTCGAGCGATCAAATCGATGCCCAGGCTATCGAGTTGCACGAAGCAATCCAGGGTTCCTGAGACTCGTGTGCGTCCGTCTTCGCCAACGGTGTACGTGGACTCCAGCACGAACACACCTTTGCCGCGAATTTCGGTTGGCGTCATTTTGCCATCGTAAGAACCATCGACCACAAAGATGTGTTTGTTGGCATCGCCGTAGACCAGATCGACTCGGCAAAGCGTGCCCACGCCGTCGCTGGCGTCCAGTTGATAAGGGCCGGTCCGAGTGGATTGGACTTGGGTGATCCCCATCAAATCCCACAGCCCCACCAGGACGTCGGGATTGCGAGTCAAGAACAGGAACATGTCCCGGTCGCAGGGAATGATTTGCGATGGCAGACGTCGAAACAGAGTTGGCTTTTCGGCGATTCCCAGAATGCGCTGCTTGGCTTCGACCGTCAGGCGATCCATCGGCAACGCATCGAGAATGTCCTGTCGATGCGCCGTGGATCCCACGCGAGGTGGACCGGATGTCGGCAGCAGCGAGAATCGACGCGGCGACGAATCCACGGGGGATTGCGCTGACACGGCGCCGCAGACCAGCGTCAGCAACATCGCGCCCATGATGTGCTTGCAACGATTGCGACCAGCCATTTGTCCGGCCGCAACTCGGTCCGGCGAAGTCACCCGGGCATCGGTTCGCACGCGGGCTCCGATGGGAGAACAACCCGTGGCGCTGGCCGCCAGGCTGTCTCGGACCAGGGTGTCTCGCGATGATGTGACCGTTTGGTCATGGCGCATTGCAATCCCGGTGCCAGTTCTCACTCGCACCACCCCCGCTGGAATCGGCTGCGATCAAGAAAAACCCGATGGATTTTCCTGTCGCGAAAAAGATCGCTCGTGTGAGCGACCGTCCAAAATGACCCCCGGTCGACGTGTGTCAGTTCCACCAAAACTCACGGCGGACCGGTGCTGTTGACGACCCGCAAGCGTTTCGTCACCGCACTCATTGTTTCGGTTGTGACGGTGGCACGACGTGAGAAAAAGAAGCCTCGGTGGGATGTTCTGGGTGGGGGGATCGGGGCCTGGTCGCGAAAAACAGGGGTTTTCATCGGTCCCCTTCGCGAAATTGGGTTGCTGCCCGATACTTGGTCGCTGAAATCGACCCCACTCAACACCCCCTCGGAGTTTCCCGGCAGATGGCCAAGAAAACCATTGACCAAATCGACGTTCAAGACAAAACCGTCCTCATGCGAGTCGACTTCAACGTGCCGTTGGACGAATCGCTGGCAATCACCGATGACCGTCGCATCCGCATGGCGCTGCCCAGCATCAAGAGCGTGATTGATCGCGGTGGCAAGGTGATTTTGATGAGCCACTTGGGGCGCCCGACCGGTGGCGAAGGCGACGAAAAGTATTCGCTTGCCCCGGCCGCGAAACGCTTGGGCGAGTTGCTCGGCAGCACCGTGCACTTCGCGACTGACACCGTTGGCGAAGACGCAACGGCCAAAGCAAAAGCATTGGCTGCTGGCGAGGTCTTGGTGCTGGAAAATTTGCGTTTCAATCCAGGCGAAAAGAAAGGCGATGCGGAGTTCGCAGGCAAGTTGGCTGCCATGGCCGACGCTTACTGCAACGATGCGTTCGGAACCTGTCACCGCAAAGACGCATCGATGGTCGCTGTCCCCGAAGCGATGGCCGGCAAGCCTCGCGTGGTCGGTCACTTGGTCGCCAAAGAAATTCAGTACCTCACCGATGCGATCAGCAATCCAGAGCGTCCTTTTGTTGCCATCCTGGGTGGTGCGAAAGTCAGCGACAAAATCAACGTGATCAACAACCTGTTGGGCATCTGCGACGCGGTCTTGATCGGCGGCGCGATGGCCTACACGTTCTCGTTGGCCAGTGGCGGCAAAGTCGGCAATTCGTTGGTCGAAGAGGACAAGGTCGAATTGGCGAAAGAGTTGATCGCCAAAGGCGGCGACAAGCTGCACCTGCCCGTCGACACGCACTGCGGGGATGACTTCGGGAACATCGCTGGCTGCAACAAGAAGGTGGTTGCTGCAGGTGAGATTCCAGACGACATGGAAGGTTTGGACATCGGTCCTGAAACCGCCAAGCTGTACGCCGATGTGATCAAGTCGGCCAAAACCATCGTTTGGAACGGCCCAATGGGCGTGTTCGAAAAACCACCGATGGACGCCGGCACCAAAGCGGTTGCTCAAGCGATTGCGGATGGCGACGCGGTCAGCATCATCGGTGGTGGTGACAGTGCCGCTGCCGTGGACCAACTCGGATTCGCCGACGACGTCAGCCACGTCAGCACCGGCGGCGGAGCCAGCTTGGCAATGTTGGAAGGCCAAGCCTTCGCAGCCGTCGATTTGCTCGACGAAGCCTGAGCAGAGAAGAGTTTTCAGGTCGGTCCCTTTGAAATGGGCCCGTTGGAGGTTTCAAGATCCCTTGTTCCCAGGCTCTGCCTGGGAACACACTGTCTTGGAGGCTCCGCCTCCCGCTTGTGTCTCAGCAGGCGGAGCCTGAAGTGCATGGCGTTGCCAGGCAGAGCCTGGCAACGAGAAGGAGCCCGGATGACGCGAGTCATCCGGTTTTGGCCCATTTGCGGCGGCGGCGGTGGGATTGCATTAAACTAGGCAGAACTTCGTGTTCTTCCCTCCCGTGCATTCTCCACCAGGAGCCCGCCAATGATGCCCCAAAACACCCGTTCGAACATTGCTTCGCCCGCTGCCACAGGCATTGTCCCTGACAGCAAAACACCGACCCGTCGCCGCTTCCTCGGCACGGGTGCCGCTCTGACCGCCGGAGTCGCCGCCACGGCAGCGGCCCGTCCGATTCGCGGGGCGGAACCTGCCGAATCCGTCAGCAGTTCACCCAACTCCCACATTCGATTGGCGTTGGTGGGAGCCGGCGGCCGCGGAACGGGAGCGATCAACGATTCGCTCACCATCAACGACAATGTCTCACTCGCCGCGATCGCGGACTTGGAAGGCGACAAGCTTGGCAAGATCTGCGAGTCGCTTGCGAAACGGCATGGCGACAAGGTCGCTGTCGAGACCGCCAAGATGCACGGCGGCATCGATGCTTACAAGCGGATTCTCGATGATCCCGAAATTGACGTGGTGCTGTTCGCAACACCGCCGGGATTTCGGCCTCAGTATGTCCTGGATGCGGTTGACGCGGGAAAGCATGTTTTCGCCGAGAAACCGACCTGCGTCGATCCGGCCGGCTATCGCGTTTGCGTCGAAGCGAATGACAAAGCCATCGCCAACAAAACATCGATCGTGACCGGTACCCAGTATCGTCGGCAAACGAACTACGTCGAAGCGGTCAAACGACTGCACGATGGTGCGATTGGGGACATCATCTCGGCGACCTCGCGCTACTGCAGCAACGGGATTTGGAACAAGATTCGCAAGGAAGGCATGAGCGACACCCAGTACCAAATCTACAACTGGATGCATTTCATTTGGTTGTCCGGTGACCAGATTGCTGAGCAAGCAGTTCACAACATTGATGCGATCAACTGGATCATGGGCGGACCGCCTGAGTTGGCTTACGGCAGTGGTGGTCGTTTCACTCGTCCCGAAGGCAGTGAGATGTGGGACAGCATGAGCATCGACTACCTGTATCCCGGCAATCGAACCGTTTCGTTCAAGTGCCGCCAGATTCCCAATGCTCAAGGCGACAACTCCAATGTCATCTACGGCAGCAAAGGCATCTGCACGATCTACGGATTGAACCGCGGTGCTGAAATTCGCGACCACGACGGCAACGAAGTGTGGTCGATGGAAGGCGACATTGGTGCGGCCTACAAGCAAGAGCACAAGGACTTGGTCGATAGTGTTCGTGCCGGAAAACCAATTGTCGAGTTCAAAGAGACGGCGGACAGTTCATTGACCGCGGTGCTGGGGCGGATGGCTGCCTACACAGGCAAGCAAGTGACGTGGGACTTCGCTGTGAACGAATCGAAGTTGGATCTGTTCCCCGAGAACCTGGACATGAACGCGTCCCTTCCCGAGCCAGCCTTCGCGATCCCCGGCAAGACCAAGCTGGTCTGACCGAAAGTGGTAAAGGCTTCCAGCCTGTGATCCAAACCAGATGCACCAAGTCCCCGGATTCAACAAGAATCCTGGGGGCTCGTGGAGCATCAAACGACGTGGCGAATAAGATCAACCAAATGCCTCTATCGATTCAGAAAACCGTTCAACAACACCAAGCCAATTTCGGCACCTTTGGGCACCGATTTCCGCGAAGGAATGGAGGCTCGGTAGTTGCCGGGGCGAGGTGCGTCGCGATGCGAGGGACCGCGATTGAAATCGCGTGAGTTGTCACGTGAACCTCGATGAGGATAGCTGATCGGTTTCTGTTGCACGTGGGGAACGGTGCGAGGAAGTGGCAGCGGCGTTCGACCGGGGAAGACCACCGAAGGAGTCGGTGGATAGGCCGGTGTCAAATAGCCGCTCCCGTGATGAACATCGCAGTTCAGCGCCGGGCGACCGGAAACGTAGGGCTGGACGTAGGCCATTTGCTGCTGAAGTGCTGCGAATGAACCCAGCACATCCCCCCAGCAAGGCGTCAACGCTTGAGCGATGATGGGACATCCGGATCCAAAAACAGCTTGCTCGGTTCGGGCCTGCAGAAACTGGACGTCATTGAACTCCCGTGCCAATCGATCCGAACGATCTGGATGACGAGCGGCCGAACGAACATCGCTTGTTTGGTCTTCGAAGTCATCGATCAAACGCAGCACCGTGCGATCGATGGTCCGAACTCGCCGAGCCTCGTCCTCGAAGTGGCTGACCGCATCGCGGTAGTGATCCGCAGCAATGTAAAGCGGCGAATCGTGTCCCGCTTGGGCGGTCTGTGGTCCGGCCAACACGGCAATCAAGGCGGCGAAGCAGGTGCCCGAGACGAAAGTCCAAAGTGAGCGTGACATGTGTGGGGGTCCGAGTGATCCAGTGGGAGAAGCCGTCCTTGATCCATTCCCCGACATCCTCATCGAGACAACTCTCCCTCATGCGAGTCGGATGCCAAACGCTTGGGGCGTATGTCATGTTCGGGACGCAAGTGATTGATTGCAGACGACTTACGGAAATTGGTTCCCGCAGGACATCGCCGTTCAGAAGGGCGTGTGTGTGGTCGAAGTGATTCCATTGTCGTCAGCGGGATCTCGCAAGGTGGTGCGGTTTTGATGGCGCTCGGTTTGCCGGCCTCGCAATTTGCACCTCATCGATCCTCGGAGCTACATTGGTGGCCACCCTGATGTCCCTGCCTCCGAGAGCTCCCTTCATGCGACATTTCACCTCCCGCTCCAACCCTTTTTCGCGACGATCTGATTGTCTGGAAACCGCTGCGATCCGCCTCTTCAGCGCCCGATTGTCGGTCCTGCTTTGGACACTGGTCGTCACGCTCGCTTTCCTTTCGGCGGCGAAAACCAATGCCGAGGAAGCTCGTCCCAACGTGGTGCTGATTTTGGTCGATGACCTTGGACTGCATGACATTGGAATCGAAGGCAGCAAATTTCACCAAACACCGCACATCGACGCACTTGCGAAACGTGGGATGCGGTTCACGGCGGGCTACGCGAATTGTCGCGTCTGCAGTCCTTCGCGAGCCAGCATTCAGCTGGGCCAGTTCACGGCCCGTCACGGAATCACCGACTGGATCGGTGCCGCATCCGGTGAGAAATTCAATCGCGGTGATGAGCTGCTGCCGGCTGAGTACGTTCATGAGCTACCTGCTGCAGATGTGACCTTGCCGGAAGCCCTTCGCGAAGCTGGTTATCAAACGTTCTTTGCCGGGAAGTGGCACCTGGGCGGCGACGATTCCATGCCGACCGATCACGGTTTCAATATCAACATCGGTGGTCACCATCGCGGCAGCCCTCCAGGCGGCTTCTTCGCACCCTACAACAACCCGGTGATGGAAAGCGGTCCCGATGGCGAATCGCTGACGCGTCGTTTGGGAAAAGAAACCGCTTCGTTCATCGAGGGCCAAGACGACCAACCGTACTTTGCGATGCTGTCTTTCTACGCCGTTCACGGTCCCATCCAAACCACGCAAGAACTGTGGCAGAAGTACCGTGAATCAGCACCTGCGCCACCCGCCGACGGCAATCGATTCATGATCGATCGCACGTTGCCCGTTCGTCAGATTCAAGACAACCCGGTGTACGCCGGGATGATGGAAACACTCGATGACGCGGTCGGCGACGTGATGGCGGCGATCGAAGCGTCCGGCAAAGCCGACAACACCCTGGTCATCTTCACCGGCGACAACGGCGGTGTCTCCTCGGGCGACGCCTACTCGACCAGCAACTTGCCCCACCGCGGCGGCAAGGGCCGACAATGGGAAGGCGGCCTGCGTGAGCCATACTACGTTTCAATGCCCGCAAGCATCGCTGCTGAATCGACCTGTGACGTGCCGGTGATTGGATCGGATCTGTATCCCACCATCCTGGACGTTTGCGATTTGCCTCTGCGTCCTCAGCAACACATCGACGGCCGGTCACTTGAAACCGTGTTGACCGACGGCGAAGACCAATCGCTGGAGCAACGATCGCTGATCTGGCACTACCCGCACTACGGCAACCAAGGTGGTGACCCATCGTCGGTGATCCGAACCGGTGATTACAAGCTGATTCACTACCACTTGGATTCACACGACGAGCTGTATCATTTGCCCACCGACATCGGCGAACAAAACGACCTTGCCGCGGAGCAACCAGAACGAGTCGCGTCGATGCGAAAGGAATTGCTGGCATACCTTGAATCGGTCAACGCAAAATTCCCTCAACCGGACCCCCGCTTCGATGCTGAAAAGGCCAAGCAGCGTTGGGCTCGCGCCCACGGCCCCAGCAAAGACCGATTGGAAAAACGCGAAGCGGCGATGCTGGAACCCAACTGGCAACCGAACAAGGACTGGTGGGGAAGCACGGTCGATTGAACGCCCGAGTTCTGCTCTCTCTGGATCCAACCATACCACGCTGTGACCGCGAATGACGACCTGCGACTCCGCATCCAATTCGCGACACAGCCTCGATCATTTGCCGTGGTTGTTCTCGCCCGCGGTGGACTTGGCGACGTTTGGCGGCAGCGCTTTGGTTGCCTTGGCGATGCTGCCCATCGGTGCGGCGTTCGGGTTTCTGCACGGCGAAACGCCCGGTTGGACCTGGGTTGCGACGATCTTGCTGATCGATGTCGCTCATGTTTATTCCACTGGATTCCGTGTTTACTTCGACGGGGCCGAACTTCGCCGACGACCTTGGTTGTATGGATTGACCCCAGTGTTGGCGTTTGCGATTGGCGGTGCGATCTACAGCGAAAGTGTGACGCTGTTTTGGAGTTTGCTTGCGTACCTGGCCGTTTTTCATTTCATTCGGCAGCAATACGGATGGGTCGCTCTCTATCGTTCCCGTGAGCACGACGCTGAAAGCGTGGGGTGGTGGATCGATGCTTCTGCGATCTACCTGGCCACGCTGTACCCGCTGATCCACTGGCACGCCCATCTGCCGAGGCACTTTTGGTGGTTTGCCGAGGGTGACTTCATTCGGTTGCCGGCCGTTCTGGCGACGATTGCGTTGCCGCTCTACTGGGCCAGCATGCTGGCCTACGCCGCTCGCAGTTTGCACCGAGGTTTCCGCCACGGTGCCTGGAATCCCGGCAAGGACATCGTGGTCCTGACGACGGCGGTGTGTTGGTACATCGGCATCATCACCTTCAATTCCGACTACGCGTTCACGGTGACCAACGTGATCATCCACGGCGTGCCCTACATGGTGCTGATCTACTGGTTTCGTTGGTGCCGCATCGCCGAGACCTCCGAGAACACCTCTGGGTCGGAAGCCGGAAATGTGTCTGCTCATCCGTCTGGCCCGACCTCGCGATGGCAAACCAACGCCGGTCGAGTCGCTATGTTCCTGGGCGTGGTTTGGATGCTTGCCTACGCAGAAGAGTTGCTGTGGGACTTTGGTATCTGGCATGAACGCGGTTGGTTGTTTGCTTGGATGCCGGGTGGGTTTGCCGATTCAGCCGGCGAAACCCTGGCGGAAGCCTCCGTTTGGCTGGCCCCCGCCTTGGCGGTTCCCCAGATCACGCACTACGTTCTGGATGGGTTTCTTTGGCGACGCAGACAACGAGCATCTTCATGACGACGGCCGAACAGCAACGACTCGACGAAGACGAACGCCGCGAGAACAACTGGAAACGTTGGGGGCCGTACCTTTCCGAGCGCCAATGGGGGACGGTTCGAGAGGATTACTCGGAGGGTGGTGAGTCGTGGAGTGATTTTCCTCACGAACACGCTCGCAGTCGCGCCTACCGCTGGGGCGAAGACGGGTTGCTCGGGTTCACGGACCGCCAATGTCGGCTGTGCTTTTCGATCGCATTGTGGAATGGCAACGACACGATTCTGAAAGAACGCCTGTTCGGTCTCACGGGCCCGGAAGGCAACCACGGCGAGGACGTCAAGGAACTTTATTACTACCTGGACTCGACGCCGACGCATTCCTACGCCAAGGCGATGTATCGCTACCCACAACAGCGATACCCGTATCGTGAATTGGTCAGCATCAACGCCAATCGTGGGCTGAAGGATCGCGAGTACGAACTGATCGACACAGGCTTGCTGGATGAAAATCGTTTCTTCGATGTGACGGCGACGTACGCGAAAGCGTCGGACAACGATTTGCTGATTGACATTGCGATCACCAACCAAGGTCCCGACGCTCACGAGATCACGCTGCTGCCAACGCTGTGGTTCCGCAACACCTGGGTTTGGGGTTGCTTGCACGAAGGCTGCACGGCAAAGCCGACCATTCAGGCGATCGATTCTCACATCGTTCAAACGCGACACGACACGCTGGAACCGTTTGTTTGTGCGTTTGAGAATCAACCGGACAGCGAGTTGCTGTTCACGGAAAACGAAACCAATTCCGAACACTTGTTCGGCACCGAAAACTTCTCGCCGTACACCAAAGACGCCTTCCATCGGTACGTCATCGACGAACAAACCGACGCGGTGAATCCCAAGCGACACGGCACCAAAGTCGCTGCGCTCTATCGTTGGAATTTGGCGGCGGGCGAAACGCGGCACGTCAAAGTTCGCTTGAGCGTGAAGGAAAAGGTCGGCGAGTTTCATCCGGACCTCGGCGACGACTTTGACAACGTCCTGACGCAACGACGTGAAGAAGCCAACGAGTTTTATCAAGCCATCATTCCGCCCAAGGCAACCGACGAGCAACGCTTGGTTTCGCGGCAAGCCTACGCGGGATTGATGTGGACGAAGCAGTTTTATCACTACATCGTCGCCGACTGGTTGGACGGCGATCGCGACGTGATGACGCCCCCGGTGGCGCGTCACAGCGGTCGCAACAAAGATTGGCGTCACCTGTACGCTCGCGATGTTTTGTCGATGCCCGACAAATGGGAATACCCTTGGTTCGCAGCGTGGGATCTGGCATTCCACATGATCCCGGCGGCTCGCATTGACCCGGCGTTTGCAAAGAAGCAATTGATGGTGCTGCTGCGGGAATGGTACATGCATCCCAACGGGCAATTGCCGGCTTACGAGTTCTACTTTGATGACGTCAACCCGCCGGTGCATGCCTGGGCGTGTTTGCGAGTCTTCCAAATGGAAGCCGAGACCGGCAAACGCGACTACAAATTTCTCTCGCAAGCGTTCCAGCGTTTGCTGGTGAATTTCACTTGGTGGGTGAACCAGGTCGACAGCAACGGCGACAACGTTTTCGCGGGAGGGTTCCTGGGACTGGACAACATCGGCGTGTTCGATCGCAGCAAAGGGCTGCCCGAGGGAGCCGAACTGGAACAGGCCGACGGAACCGCGTGGATGGCGTTTTACTGCGGCACAATGATGTCGATGGCGCTCGAGTTGGCTCGCCATGATCGTTCGTATTCCGACATGGCGTCCAAGTTCCTGGATCACTTCATCCGCATCGTGGATGCCATGAATGGTGGCGAGAGCGGCGGGCTGTGGGACGAAGACGACGGTTTTTACTACGACCAGCTTCAGATCGACGGCGAGACTCATCCGATGCGAGTCAAATCGTTGGTCGGGTTGCTGCCTCTGATCGCGGTGGAGATTCTCGACGAGGACTTGCTGGCGGACTTGCCCGGATTCCGCAACCGCTTGGAATGGTTCCTGAACAATCGCCATGACTTGGTGCAACACATCACATTTTGCCAGACGACCAAACGCCACCACCGAATGCTGATTTCCATTCCGACTCAAGAACGCTTGGAACGCGTCCTGGAGATCCTGCTCGATGAAGCGGAGTTCCTTTCCGACTTTGGGATTCGTTCTCTTTCCAAGAAACATGAAAGCGAACCGTTTCGCGTCACGGTCCGTGGGAAAGAACACACCGTTGCCTACGTGCCAGGCGAATCAGACAGCTGGATGTTTGGTGGCAACAGCAACTGGCGAGGGCCGATCTGGTTCCCGACCAGCTACCTGTTGATCGAAGCCCTGCAGCGGTACCACGAGTTCTACGGCGATGACATCCAAGTCGAATGCCCGACGGGATCGGGTGTGAAGATGAACCTTCGCGAAGTGGCGGATGAACTGAATCGCCGGATGTCGAATATTTTTTCCACGCCCGCAGAAGGCGGCTCTCGGCCCTGTTTGCGTGGCAGCGGGATGAAGAGCGACGAATCGTTGTGGCAGGACCAAGTCTTGTTTTACGAGTACTTCCATGGCGACACCGGCGAAGGCTTGGGCGCAAGTCACCAGACCGGCTGGACTGCGTTGATTGCAACCTGCATCGAGCATCTGCACGGCCGCATCACCGAAGGCGTCGAGTGAGCGACGACGCAGAAGAAACCGGTCTCAGAGATTCAAATGCTTTTGTGGCCGAACAAGTCGATCTCGGTTGCTGAACGGGCGTTTCGAAACGTGTAGATTAACGATTCGACTATGACTTCCCCGCATTGGACGCCCTGATGACCGTCGCTGAATCGACTGCTGCCACTGACTCCGCCCCCATTCGCCCGATTCGAAAAATCCTGGCTGCCAATCGCAGCGAAATTGCCACCCGGGTGTTTCGCTCGGCTCACGAACTGGGCATTCGCACTGTCGCGATTTATTCCCACGAAGACCGCTACGCCCTGCACCGATTCAAAGCCGACGAGGCCTACCAAATCGGGACGCCCGGCGAGCCCATTCGTTCTTACCTCAACATCGACGCCATCGTTGGCTTGTGCTTGAAGCACCACATCGATGCGGTGCACCCGGGATATGGCTTCCTGTCTGAGAACCCTGAGTTCGCCAAGGCGCTCACGGAAGCAGGCATTTTGTTCATCGGTCCCAGCGAGCAAAGCTTGCGAGATCTGGGCGATAAAACCAGCGCCCGTCGCTTGGCCGAAATCGCTGGCGTGCCCGTGTTGGGCGGAACCGCTCAAGCCGTCACCTCGGTCGACGAAGCGATCGAAGCGGCTGAGAATCTGGGCTATCCGATCATGTTGAAAGCCGCCAAAGGTGGTGGCGGTCGGGGCATGCGTGTGGTGATGGACCCCAGCGAATTGGGAAGTTCCCTCGAAGCCGCCCAGCGCGAAGCGAAAACGGCATTTGGAAGTGACGAAGTCTTCCTGGAACGCTTTGTCCAACGAGCCCGGCACTTGGAAGTGCAATTGCTCGGTGACCGCCACGGCAACTTGGTTCACTTGTATGAACGCGATTGCAGCGTCCAACGCCGGCATCAGAAGGTCGTCGAACTCGCCCCCGCACCGAATCTTCCTGCCGAAATGCGTGACGCCATCTGCGACGCGGCATTGCGAATCGGACGCGCGGTCGGCAAAGCAAGCGGTGGCTACGAGAACGCGGGAACGGTCGAGTTCTTGCTCGATGTCGACCAAAACGAGTTCTACTTCATCGAGGTCAACCCGCGAATCCAAGTCGAGCACACGGTGACCGAAGAGGTCACAGGCATCGACATCGTTCGCAACCAAATCCTGGTCGCCCAGGGATACCCGCTGGAAAGTGAAGAGGTCGGCCTGCCATCCCAGGATGGCATCCGAACCATGGGGTTCGCGATGCAGTGCCGGATCACGACCGAAGATCCCGCCGCCGAATTCCGTCCCGACTACGGCCGAATCAGTCACTACCGCAGTGCAGCTGGTCTGGGCGTTCGTCTCGATGCGGGCACAGCGTTCAGTGGCGCGGTCGTCAATCCTTTTTACGATTCCATGTTGGTGAAGGTCACCGCGCGAGCCCCTACCCTGGCCGCCGCCGCCCGGCGGATGGATCGATGCCTGCACGAATTTCGAATTCGGGGGGTGAAAACAAACATTCCGTTCCTGACGCGGCTCGTCAATCATCCCACGTTCTTGGCCGGCGAAGCCACGACGCGATTGATCGACACAACACCGGAACTGTTCCGCTTGCCACGCCGGCGTGACCGAGCCACCAAGTTGCTGACGTTCCTGGGCGAAACGATTGTCAACGGGAACCCGCTCGTCACAGGGCGTCCACCCGCTGTTCGCCGCGAACCAGCCCCGGTTCCCGAGATCCCGCCCACCTCCACGCCACCTCGCGGAACCGCCGACATTTTTCGCGAGGAAGGCGTCGATGGATTGATGCGTTGGATTCGCGAACAAAAAGGGCTGCTGCTGACCGACACGACCATGCGTGACGCGCATCAATCGTTGCTGGCCACTCGAGTTCGTACCGATGACATGCTTCGCATCGCGCCGGCCTACGCTCACCTGGCCCCACAATTGTTCTCGCTGGAAATGTGGGGAGGAGCCACCTTTGACACGTCGATGCGTTTTCTCAAGGAATCACCTTGGCAACGGCTGGCTGACCTCCGCGCAGCCGTTCCCAACATTCTGACGCAGATGCTGCTGCGGGCCAGCAACGCGGTTGGCTACACCAACTACCCCGACAACGTCGTGCGGCTGTTTGTTCGCGAAGCCGTGCAGGCAGGCATGGACGTGTTCCGCGTGTTCGATGCGCTGAACTGGGAAGAGAACATGAGGGTGGCGATGGACGCCGTGATCGAGGAAGGCGGTATCTGCGAAGCATCGATCTGCTACACCGGTGACTTGCAAGACCCGCGGCGGACCAAGTACGACCTGAAGTACTACGTCGATCTGGCGAAGAAGCTGCAGGCGGGCGGCGCTCACATGATTGCGATCAAAGACATGGCAGGGCTGCTCAAACCAGCCGCGGCGGTGAAGCTGCTGCGAGCCTTGCGTGACGAAGTCGACCTGCCCATTCACTTGCACACTCACGACACCGGTGGAATTCAAGCGTCCACGTTGATGGCCGCTGCCGGCGAAGGGTTGCAGATCGCCGACGCGGCACTGGCGCCCTTGTCAGGCGGAACCAGCCAAGTGAACTTGAACACGCTGGTCGAAGCCCTTCGTTTCACCGACCGTGAATCTTCGCTGGATGGTGAGTCGTTGACTCAGCTGGCAACCTACTGGCAAGCCGCTCGTGAATTCTACAAGCCGTTTGAAAGTGATGTGCTGCCCGCGACCGGTGACCTGTACGACCACGAGATGCCCGGTGGCCAATACACCAACCTGTTTCAACAAGCCCGTGCTTTGGGATTGGCGGATCAGTGGGCTGGCGTCTGCCGCGCTTACGCGGACGTGAACCGATTGTTCGGCGACATCGTCAAGGTGACTCCCACCAGCAAAGCCGTCGGTGACATGGCGTTGTTCTTGGTCGCCAATGAAATGTCGGCGGAAGAGGTCCTGACGACGAACAAGGCACTCGCGTTTCCCGCCAGTGTGCTGGATCTGATTGGTGGCCGGATGGGACAACCACCAGGCGGCTTCCCCGAAAAAGTCATGCAGAAGATTCTCGGTGACCAAGCCCCCGTGCTGGAACGCCCAGGTGCATCCATGCCACCCGCCGACTTAGAGGCGGCCAAGGCCCAAGCGGCCGAACTGACCCACGAAGCGCCCAGTGACCGTGATGCAGTGACGTACCTGCTGTATCCCAAAGTATTCGAAGAGTACTCGCAGCATCGCAACACCTACGGAGACGTGGAAACCCTTCCGACCCCCAATTTTTTCTATGGGCAGGAACCGGGTGATGAGATCGCCGTCGACATCGAACCCGGCAAACGTTTGATCGTCAAATATCTAGCCGTTGGACAGCCCTATCCCGATGGCACACGCACGGTGTTCTTTGAACTCAACGGGCAACCCCGAGAAGTCTCGGTCATCGATCGATCGTTGGACGTGGACATCAAAGCCGCGGTGAAAGCCGATCCATCCGACGCCACCCATGTCGCTGCGTCGATGCCTGGGATGGTCATCACGGTGGCTGCGGCCGAAGGTGAAAAGGTGAAGGCGGGGCAAAAGTTGTTGGTGCTGGAAGCCATGAAAATGGAAACCACCATCAACGCGCCCGCTGACGGCGTCGTCACCAAAATCCATACACCTCCAGGAACCCAAGTCGAAGCGGGAGATCTGCTGGCGGTGGTGGAGTGAGGGAGGAGCGTGCGGTCAATTGAAAAAGTTAAATTGACAATTGTAAATTGTAAAATCGGAGCTCGGGCGTTGGATCTGCACGATTTCAGCTGATGGCCAAAACGCAACTTCGAACCCCACCAGCAATTGACCGCCCGAGAATGCCACTCCTGACGGGGCGACGAAATTCCGATGATTCGATAGGCTTTTAGAAAATTCACGCGTTCGCGCCCTTTGAGCTTTCGGAAACCAACCTCATGTCGATCAAACGTGTCGGAATCCTCACCGCCGGCGGCTTGGCCCCGTGTCTGTCGTCGGCCATCGGAGCCCTGCTTGAAGCCTACACGGAGCAGGCTCCTGAAATTGAAATCCTCTGCTATCGATCCGGTTACAAAGGTCTGCTGCTCGGCGACAGCTTCGTCGTCGATGATCATTCGCGAAAGAATGCGGCGATCTTGCACCAGCACGGTGGCAGTCCCATCGGCAACAGTCGGGTCAAGCTGACCAACGTCGCCGATTGCGTGAAACGCGGGTTGGTCAGCGAAGGCCAAGATCCACTGCAGGTGGCTGCTGAGCGATTGCAATCCGACGAAGTCGACGTGTTGCACACCATCGGTGGTGACGACACCAACACGACCGCCGCTGACTTGGCGGCCTACTTGGCCAAACACGAATACCAACTGACCGTGGTTGGTTTGCCCAAAACGATCGACAACGACGTCATTCCGATCAAGCAAAGTCTCGGTGCTTGGACGGCGGCTGAAGAAGGTGCCAAGTTCTTCGAAAACGTGGTGGGTGAACACAGCGCCAACCCACGCATGCTGATCATTCACGAAGTCATGGGACGCAACTGTGGTTGGCTGACCGCCGCCACCGCTGCGAAATATCGCGAGCGATTGCAGAAGCTGAACTTCTTGCCCGAAATGGGACTCAGTCAACAACGTCGCGATGTGCACGGTGTCTTCGTTCCTGAGATGAGTTTTGATCTCGAAGAAGAAGCCAAGCGTTTGCGCGCGATCATGGATGAAAACGATTGCGTCAACATCTTCATCTCGGAAGGTGCCGGCGTGGACACCATCGTCAAGGAAATGGAATCGCGAGGCGAAAGCGTTCCCAAAGATGCATTCGGTCACTACAAACTGGACGCCGTGAACCCCGGCAAATGGTTCGGCAAGCAATTCGCCGACATGCTGGGTGCTGAGAAGACACTCGTGCAAAAGAGCGGCTACTTCAGTCGCGCCGCCGCTGCCAACGCCGAAGACATTGCCTTGATCGGTCGCTGTGCCAAGAAGGCGGTCGAGTGTGCCATGCAAGGCATCGGTGGTGTGATCGGAGAAGACGAAGACCAAAGCAACGAACTTCGGGCAATTGAGTTTGAACGGATCGCCGGTGGCAAACCATTCGACATCAACGTGGACTGGTTTGGTGACCTGCTCTCACAAATGGGACAACCCAAGGGCGAAGTCCTGGAAACGTCTCACTGACGGACCAACTGAGCGGCAACAACCTCCGTGCCGAGCGCGTCGTTCGCGCCTGGCACGGATGGCTTTCGCTTCCCGTTGAGCAACCATCCGATTGGAGTGTGGCGAACAAAGATCTGGTAGCTCAGCAACAGCACCACGCTTGAGACCCCACTGACAATCGTGAACTTCACCAATAGCGGGACCTCCCAGTCTCGCACCCAAAACTGCAGGTACATCACCAGCGGCAGGTGAGCGAGGTACAACCAGTAACTCGAATCCGAAAGGTACCGCAGTGTGCGACTGGGATGAGCGAATAGGGTTCGAAACATTCCCATCATGCCGAAGGACACGATCCAGGCATACGCGGATTGAACGAAGACGGAAGCGACCAACCCTCCGCCCTCCGTTTGCCCACGCAGCGTCCATCCGATTGCAAACAGGATGGTGAACGACAGCGGCAGACTCATCTTCCATCCGCGACCGAGATCCCCGTCGCGGTCATTGGCGTCGAAGTAAATCGCGCCAAAGCCAAAGAACAATGCGTAGTACGCCAGCACCGATGGCATCGGTAGCAGACCGACCGATGTCGCCGGCCCGAAGCCTTCGTGCCGCATGAACCAATGTGGCAACATCGTCAGCGGGATCAACCACAACAAACAGCGCGGCGAACGAACGACGGACGCCAGATCCCATCGTGAACGCCATGCCCGCGGGGTCAACGTCAGGACGAGTACAAACCCCGTCACCAGGAAGCACAGGAACGATAAAAACCACAGGTGACCGGTCACCGGAAATTCGAACAACAGAAACATCAATCCGCCCCAGTCCACGGCGTCCATGCCGCCACCGGCGACCGGTTCCGACAAGGTGACGCCCATCATCGTCGCGATTTTCTGCCGGCCGGATTCCACGTCCTCCTGATCGACTTCGATTTGCAACAACCCGGCCACGAACTCGGTCGTTCCCCAGGGTGCCCGCATCACGTCGATCGGCCGCTCTCCCTTGTGGTTTCCCAGTTCTGGGTCCGCGTCGTGATCCAACAACACCTTGGCAATGTCATCGCGTCCCAGGAACGCGGCCACCAAGAAGGGTGAGTCACCTTGCTCGGATCGTTGATTGACATCGGCGCCTGCCAACAACGCTTTTTCCACTCCTGCCAAGTCATCTTGAACGACGGGAGTCAACAGATCAGTTGGGTCGACGGCGGTGACAATGCCCGTAGGGTGGGCCTGGATGTAGCCAGCAACGATCCACATGGCGGGAATGATCGTGCACATTCCAATCACAAACGGAATCGCAATTCGCAGGATGCGATTTTCGATCAGCTTCGAAACCCCGCGGCGCCGAAACAGCATCATCGTGAAGAAGCCGCTGAGCAAGAAAAACAACGGCATTCGAAAACCATGCACCAGCGCAATGAACATCGAAACCAAATCGCTGCTTTGCGAGTCTTGGATCGGCCACCCTCGCCCGGCATCGGGCGAGTAGGCGATTGCTGCGTGCAAGAAAATCCCCAGCAACATGGCGATCCCTCGCAACGCGTCCAGGTCGTGCCGGCGAGACGAAACAGAAGTCATTGAATCACTCATGGCTTCAGTTTCCTCGATGTCGGGGGCGCACGCACCGTTGCTTTGGTAACGAACTGTACCGATCTGAATCCCGCGACCCGAAAACCAAGCAAGAGTGCTGCGTCACAACGAATTTTTCGGGTCGCAAAACTCGTCAAGAGTTTTGATTTGCACCCTCAATCGCCGAAAGTCTTGACGACTTTCGCGACGGCCGAAAGACTCCTGCTTACCTGCGTCAGCTTGGATTCCAATCCAGCCCCATCGGCAACTGGTTCAAGTTGACAGGACCGTCCGCCGTCACGACCAACATGTCTTCGATGCGAACACCACCATGTTGACGTCCATAGAGCCCCGGTTCGACCGTGAAAACTTCACCGGCGAGCATTTCACCTCCGCCATGATCCAGCAGGATCGGCTCGTGAACTTCCAGACCGATCCCGTGGCCGGTGCCGTGTTGAATCGAGGGCCCGTCCGTCTGCTCCCCTCGTGAGATCGGGTACCCGTGACTGACCAAGACCTTCTCAACGGCCAACTGGACTTCTTCGCCCGTTCTTCCGGGGAACAAGACTGCCTCGGCGGCTTCCTTGGATGCGACCACCGCCGTGTGCATTTTCTGAACGGTCTCGCTAGGCGTTCCATGGACCACGGTTCGCGTGCAGTCGCCGTTGTAGCGAGTTGACTCATCGCGTGGAAAAAGATCGACGATGACCGGATGCCCGGTGTACAAATCGCCGTCGCCTCGGTGGTGGCAATCCGCTGATTCCGGCAACGTCGCAACGATCGCACCGTGGCTCATCGTGTAATCACGTTTCATGAACGCTTCCGCCGCCATCGTGCGAACTCGTTCGCTGGTCAACGGTTCGCCACCGACCATCAATCGACCTTCTGAACCGACCTCCGCGGTGGCGATCATTTCACACATCTGCCGCATCACCGACTCCGTGACCGACTGAGCTTTCCGAAGCCATTCGATCTCTTGCTCCGTTTTGACGCGGCGATCGATCACGCCCAAGTCATCGTCGTAGGCGATTGAGATCCCAGCGTCGGCCAAGTGCCAGGCGTAGATCAGCGGGAACGCTCGGTCGACGACGACCTGATCGATCGATTGAAGCTGAAGGAATCGGGCGACGGATTGAGCGGACGCGGTTTCGCGATCGCCACTGGCGGATCCCGAGACGGGCGGAAAATCAGCCGGACATTGAACGGAATCCAATTGTCCCGCGGCGCGAGTTCGGTCCATTTCCAAGTCACGCACGATGCCGATGTTTTTTCCGTCGGGCAGGCGCACCCACGCAGCAGGATCACCGAGCGCGATTCCCAAACGTCGAAACAAATTTGCGTTTCGATCGGCCAGGCCCGCCATCACCTGGGCTCCCTCGGAGCCGAGACTTGAACGAGCGTCGTTGGATACAGAACCGTCAGCGGAGTCGCTCATGGCGACCATCAATTTAGAGTGAATCATGCACCCAAATTAACCGACCGAGCCGAAGCTGCCGAGAGACCGCCAGTTGAGCGAGTTGGCAACCACTCAATCACCGACACAAGGCGGGATTGGCGGAACGGAAGTCGCCTCAATTGCCTTGGTTTTTCCTGGAAACGGCGAGCCAGCTGGTCAATCTCGCCAATCAGCCTCCGCCAGCAACGCTCGCGTTTCCTGGCAGAATCCTTGTAGATTCACTAACCGTGCTGACCCACAGAGCGTTTGCGAAATTCGCTTGCGACTGTTCTGGCAGATGAAGCGGTCGGGTGGCTCATGCCGATCGTTGGGAGGGACGTCGCTCCAATGCGATCGCCTGGTCTCGCTACGGCGGCCAAGCGTCTCGCCCCGCCGCCATCGCTTGAGTCTGTTTCATGACATGGTTTTCAAAACCCACTGACACGCCCGCTCCCAGCGCCCACGAAGCAACCGCCGCACGCCCGACCGCTCCCGCGGCCCGTCGCGTGAATCGCCTGCTTCGACGTCGCTGGATTAGCGCCGTCGCGTTGGGGGGCATCATGTTGTCAGCTGGCCCAGGTTTGACCGGCACCAGCTCAGCTGGGTTCCCGGAGATGGTCGAGCGGGTCGGACGCTTTTGCGGAGCCAGCTGGGGTGACGGGTACCACGCCTGCCACAGCAGCGGCATGCGACCGATGGCCAATCTGCCGCCGCGTTCGTACCCGGCACGCACCGGCAACCTGGGTGACAAAGTGATGGGGTGCAAGACGTGCCAGTCACCAAGTTGCCAGGGAACGTGTCAAGCCAACTCGCTGCAATCAAGCGAACTTCGCGATGGCTTCAGCAGATTGCGTCCAACCATGCTGCCCACCGCCGATCATCCGACATTCTACGACCGCTTTGACGAGTACGCTCGAAAAGTCAGCTTCGAAGCCGCTGCGGCCGAAGTGGGTGCCCAGCCTGTTGACCCGATCCTCGATCACGAAACAATCGGAAGTCACTATCCCGAGACCAACTCGCCTCGGTTTCAGCTGCACTCGAAACACATCGATCAGTTCACGCACCATGGGTTCTCTGTCCTGGCAAACGAGGATCCCTCGACAACATCATCGTCGGAACCAACGCTCGAAAAATCAGCCCTGACCAGCGACATCCCGGTCGCAAACGAGCCACTCCCAAAGCAGCAATTGACTGCAGAAGAGATCCAGCGTTTTCGTGAATACCAAGAACACCAACGGTTGGAAAAGAAGTACAAAAAGTACTTGATTGAGCCAGAGGAAATCGAACCTTCGCAAACGTTCGGTGGCCCGCCTGTCGGTAGCGAGCAGCGACGTTCGCTCGACGAGCGGAAGGTGGAGGAATTGCTGAAAGAAAAGCCGCAGCTTCTACCCCCGCCTTCGGCCAGCGAAAATGAAAAGCAGGAGGACTCGCCGGCAAGTCCCAGCGACCTGCTCGACACCTCGCTCGAAGAACTGCTGCCGCCCTACCCTGAGGAAGACGACTTGCTCCTGCCCTCTGATGCGGCTGGACCAGCGTCTTGGCCAACGGGCTCGGCAACCGACTCGTTGAGCCATCAATCACCGTCTCCCGCATCGGCACACTCCTCGCGGAACTTCATCCGGCAACCGTCCGGAGAAGCAACCGCAACCGCAGCGGCGGCCGACAGCACTCCCACCCAGCGTGTCGCGGAAGTTCCGAACTGGCGTTTCGTTCGCCAGCCTCATTAGTGGTCCAATACGCCTAGGAATGAGGGTTACGGCCGTAGCGGAAGTCGTCAAGACTTTCGGTTTCCCCGCCACCAACGAAACTCTTGACGAGTTCCGCTACCCTGAAATTGAGTTGGAACAGACCACGATGCACGGCATCCATAGGATGCGTGGCAGCTTACCAATACCTCAAGTGCGGCCGCCTTCGCAGCACGTTTCGCAAATCGTGTGACATCGCTCGCACTGCAACTTGCCGCGAATTTCGATCAGGGTTCGCCCCAAACAAACGGGGCAAACACCCAGCGTCGCATCCGCGGGGGAGCACTGATTCCACTGGTGCGGCGCATCGGACTGCGATGAACCCTCTGCTGATGGATGGTTCAATTTGGGAGCTCTCGATTCGTTCATGTTGCAATCCATTTGGTGTGCTGATTTCAAAACGGTTAGACTCCAGCAGGAGGATAATCGATGGCTTCCGAGCATTCCCTTTTCAAAGCTTCTCCTCGCGGAACCGTTTTCAACCGTGATGCGTCACGACTGAACCGGCTGGTGCGAGTGGCAACCGCGATGACGCTCGTGCTCGGCGTGAGTGTCTTGGTCCAGCTCCTGCTCCCGTACCAGGACTATTTCCCTGCCAACCTGAAGGACTCGGTTTTCCTGTCGGCTCACCGAAGTCACTTCCACGGTTGGTACTCCATCGCGTTCTACGTTCACATTGTCGCGGGGCCGATCGCATTGGTTCAAGGTGCCGCGTTGTTCTTCAGTGGATCGAAGCGGAAACCGACTCCAAGATGGCACCGTGTCATCGGGCGGGTTCAAGCCGTTGTGGTCCTGTTGTTTTTGTTTCCTAGCGGTTTGGTGATGGCCCAGCACGCCATGGCTGGCCCGAGTGCGGAAGTCGCCTTCACACTGCTGTCACTGGCAACGGCGATCACGATGGCGCTCGCGATCCGCAGTGCAATGAGCGGGAGGATCCGTCAGCACCGTCTTTGGGCAACACGCTGTTTTCTGCTGCTGTGCTCGCCGTTGATGCTTCGAGTCGTCGTCGGGTTCACGATTCTCACGGGAACAGAAACTGATTTTGCACACCGTCTTCTCGCTTGGGCCAGTTGGTTGGTCCCGTGGTTTCTTTTCGAGGTTGGGAGAAAATGTCATGACGCTGCTTCAATGTCACGGAACACAACCAGGACAACGCCGGCGACGGCTTCCATCCCCATCTCGGTGTAGCGACCCAATCGACAGAATGCATGATCGTTCGTCGACATCGGCTGCGGTCAAGATTCAGCGTCATGCATTCACGCTGCTGGAACTCCTGGTGGTCATCGGCATCATCGCTGTCCTGATCGGATTGCTGATGCCAGCGGTACGCACATCCAGTGAAGCCGCCAGAAGAATGAGTTGCAGCAACAACTTCAAACAACTTGGACTCGCGCTGCACAACTACCACTCCGCCTACAAGCAGCTTCCTCCTGCCCAGGGAGGCACGCTTCGAGGCCCATCCGAACGGGACGGGAACTCACGGCGTCTCAGCGGATTGGTGGCGTTGCTGCCGTTCTTTGAAGCCTCCAGCTTGTGGGAAACAATCTCCAACCCCGCTGAGTTCAACGGAATGTTCTACCCGCCAATGGGGCCGGCACCCTGGGTCGAACAGTACGAACCTTGGACGACACAGATTTCAACCTTGCAGTGTCCCGCTTCGCCGGCCACGCCCGAGCCATTTGGATTGACGAGTTATGCCTTTTGCGTGGGCGATCAAGTCGACCTGCTGAATGCCGAACACTCGTCAACACGATCGGTGCGCGGCATCTTCGCCGGGACCCATGTCCCCCACTTTCGCACAATCACCGATGGCCTCTCCAACACCATTGCCATGTGTGAAATCGGCAACGATCTCGGCGATGGTTATGACATCGGTCAAACCGCGATTCAACAAACCGGGGCAATCTTTGAATCGCCCAGCACTTGCCGAGAAACGTTGGATGTCGACCGACCTGACTTCTACGAATCATCCGTTCAACTCGCCAGCGTCGGGCGGGGCGGTCGGTGGGCCGATGGGGTTGCGGCGATTGCGGCCGTCAACACGATCCTGCCACCGAATTCACCAAGTTGTTCCGTTGGAAAACAATTGACCAGCCCAGGCCTCCATTCGGCGGGCAGTTTTCATGCGGGTGGAGCAAACGTGCTGATGGCGGATGGCGCGGTCAAGTTCATCATCGAATCGATTGATCATGGTGATTCGACCGCCGCGGTGGTTCGGTTGACGGAAGCGGCTGAATCCAACGCCAGCACCACCTCCGAATCGGTCGATGAAGCTGCTGGCAACTCTTCCAATCAAGCGGACTCTTCATCGCCAACCTCGTTCACTCATCCGGAGAGCCCGTATGGTGTGTGGGGCGCACTCGGGACTGCCCGGAGCGAGGACTTGGTGACCAGCGGCCTTTGATTCCGACCGGAACTTGGGAATAAAATGGTAGTCCGATCCATCGCCGCCACGATCCGATACGCTGGGTGACATGATTCCCGCGAACGATAGTTTTCCTGAAAGTGCTGCTCCCCTGCGTCATCGAATGATGCTGGTCCAGGATGCTGCCAGCGACTGCCCGTACATCGATGGCGAACCAGCTCGCATGCCGTTGTACTTCCCAATGCCTCCGCGTCAGAGCGAAGACACGGACATGCTGCTGGCGGCTGGTTTTCGTCGCAGCAGCCAATTTGTCTATCACACGAATTGCCCGAACTGCTGTGCCTGCCAGCCCATTCGATTGCGAGCCGAGGATTTCAAACTGACCAAATCGCTGCGTCGTGTTCTCAAAAAAGCAGAGCGGGAACTGACCTGGCGTTGGCAAGTCCCACAAGTCGATGCGGATCGTGTACGACTTTACAACGATCATCGCAACGTTCGCGGCTTGGCACACGATGACGACATCAGTGCGTCGGACTACGAAACCTTTTTGATCGCAACCTGTTGGCCAACGCTTGAGCTTGAGATCCGTTACCAAGACCAACTGGTCGGCGTTTCGATCATGGACATCGGCCAAGAAAGCGTCAGCGCGGTGTACACCCATTTTGATCCGATCGCATCCAAGTTCAGCCTGGGAACCTTCGCGGTGCTGCAACAAATTCAGTGGGCCAAAGACAACGGTCGCACTTGGGTGTACTTGGGTTTGTACGTCGCCGAAAACCCACACCTGAATTACAAATCACGATTCGTACCGCAGGAACGTTTGATCGACGGGCAATGGCGTGTCTGCTTGGAGTAGACTCTGGCGTCACACATCCATTCCCCACGCTGTGAGAAGAAGTCTTGACGATTTGGTGGTTGGTCGCGCTCGCCGTGACGATGGTGCTGGTTTCGATCCTCGCGTTTCGCTTGCACCCGTTTCTGGCGCTGCTGTCGACGGCAATCATGGTGGCCATGCTGACCACGCCGGCTCAGTTGTCGTCCTTTGCATCGGCGAGATTGGCCGAAGGTAAATTCACAGAATCGGAGGCCGCCGACTTTGTCGGGCAGAGTGCATCCGAGCGAGTCGCGGATGCGTTTGGTGCGACGGCAGCTTCCATCGGGATCGTGATTGCATTGGCCAGTGTCATCGGTGGATTGCTGATGCAATCCGGTGCCGCGGCGCGGATCGTTGACACCATGCTTCGCTGGACCGGGGAAAAACGAGCTCCTGAGGCGATGGCTGCCGCGTCTTTTGTGCTGGGAATCCCGGTGTTTTTCGACACCGTTTTCTACTTGATGCTGCCGCTGGCCCGGTCCCTCCGACGCAAAACAGGCAAGAATTACGTGCTGTTCATCCTGGCTATCTTGGCAGGCGGATCGATCACGCATTCGTTGATCCCACCGACGCCGGGACCGCTGCAGGTCGCCGCGTTCTTGGAAGTCGAAGTTGGTGCGATGTTGATCGCCGGACTGGGGATTGGGAGCGTGACCAGCGTGATCGCTCTGGCCGCCGCGAGAGTGATCAACCACTTTGTCGACTTGCCACTTCGCGACGAAGACGGTGAAGAGATTCGGCCGGAAACTCAACGTCTGGCGTCAGCCGATGAGGATTCGGCGGACATCCCGCCCAAACCGCCACTGTGGCTGGCACTGTTTCCGATTGCCTTGCCGGTGGTCTTGATTGCTCTGGGATCGACGATCAAATCGATCTACGGAAGCGAAGCCGTCGCGGAATCAGAACTGTTGGGCTGGATCATTCGCTTGGGCGATAAAAATCTTGCGTTGGGACTGGGGTGCCTCGTTGCGTTCGGGTTGATCCGGTGGGTCCCCAACGACCAACGACGAAAAGTGGTGTCCGCCGCCATCGCCTCAGCGGGATCGATCATCTTGATCACCGCAGCGGGCGGGGCGATGGGCAAAATGCTTTATCACGCCGGGATCGCCGAAGTGGTCGGTTCGATCGCCCAAGGATTCCCGGGGCTTTGGTTGTTGCCGTTGGCGTTCCTGGTCACGACCGCGATTCGAACGATCCAAGGTTCTGCGACCATTGCCATGATCACTTCGGCCAGCATCTTGCAATCGCTGGCAACCAGTGGCGAGCTTCCTTTTCACCCGGTTTACCTGGCGATGGCGATCGGAGCGGGAAGCAAACCGATTTCCTGGATGACCGACAGTGCGTTCTGGATTATCTCGGAAATGACTGGCATGACAGAGAAAGAAGCCCTGCGAACGATCTCGCCAATGAGCGCGGCGTTGGGAGTTTCAGCGTTGTTGGTCACGGTGATTGCCGCGGCGATCTTCCCCGCCGTGTGATGGATCGGATCCAGAGGCGACGGTAGAAATGGCTCCGGATGTCACACATGTACCGATGAACGGTTTCAAATTCTGGCCCCAGTGATTTAAATGGGGTGTTTTGATTTGCCCCAAAATCGACAAGAACGAACCTGCATGGATACGACGCAACCCGATTTGATCAACGAACCGACCGCGGACAACTCCGCCTCCAGTTCCGCCAACGGCTTCCAAGCCTCGTCGAAGTCGGACGAGCCAGCGATGAGCAAGAGCGAGCGAATTCGCCGCTACATCCAGGCTCATCCCGAGGCTCGAAACACGGAAATCGTTGCGGCACTCGAAGAGCACGGCATCAAATACCAAGACGTTGGGAACGTACGCTCGCAAGAAAAACGCAAAGCAGCCAAGAAGGCTGCCCCCGCGAAACGCCGGCCAGCCGTCGCCAAGCCTGAAGTCGCAACCCCGGCGAGCACCCCGGCCGCGCCAGCACCAAAACCGGGGGCTGTCAGCATGGAAACACTGCAGGTGGGAGCTGAATTCGTCAAACAGGCCGGGGGAATTGAGCAGGCACAGGCAATTCTCGACCTGATTCGGCAAATTCAATCCGTCTGAGACCGCCGCCCAAGGCGTGCAGGTCCAATTCAACCAGCGGCTTGCCGCGTGCAATGGCCTTGAAAAGCCGCAAGACCTCTTCGGGGAAGCGTTTTTGAATTCCGTGCCGGGGGGGGTGCTGGGAGAACCCTCAATGTGTCGCAAAGCCTCGCCGTGAGAATGCCACAGGCTGCTTTTTCCCGCGGTCTTCGGAAGTCCGAAACCCCTGGAAAACATTGACTTCTGTTGACAATTCACTACCCTAGGATTCCCCCCCGCGGTCGTCTTCGCTGACAAATCATCCGACCGCTCCCCGCCTCCCACCGAATCAAAGCCGTTGGTTTCATCGCCACCGAGCTTCCAGTCTCATGAACAATGCATTGAACTTCCCAAAGCGACAGGTCGCTTTGGATGGATGCTTCTCATCGCAAACCGCCTCTGACGGTCGAGTCCTGAGCAAACGCAAGCAGCGTGTTCGTGCTGCGATCGCTTGGGCCGCCTTGGGTGGGATGTGGATCGGCAGTGGCGTTGCCGCACCCGTTCTTTCCGGCCGATGCTTGGCAGACGATGTGATCGTGCCAACGCCAGCAACAGCCGTCGAGACTCCCGCGACACCGGTGGCTTCGCAAACTGCGGCCACGATTCGATTCTCCTTCAACGGTGTGCCTTGGCGTGAAGTCGTTCAGTGGTTGGCCGACGAAGCGGACTTGGCATTGCACATCGGCGAATTGCCGCCGGGCAGTTTCACCTACACCGACAACAGCGAATTCACGGTCCAAGAAGCGATCGACCGAGTCAACCTGTTCTTGATCTCCGAAGGGTTCACGTTGGTACGCAGCGGTCGCTTGCTTTCGGTCATCGACCTGACCGATCCGCGTGGTGTGCAACAGCTGGAAACGCTGGCCGAGTTCATCGAAGCTGAACAACTCGTCGAAAAAAAGCCGCACGACGTCGTCAAATGCATTTTCTCCTTGGGTGAGATTGACGGCGAAGACGCGGTGCAAGAGTTGTCCGCCTTGAACTTGATGACCAATCCCACGGTTCTCAACAAAACGAACCAACTGATCGTCACCGACTCCGTTGCGAAACTGAGAAGCGTTCAGCGTGTTCTGTCTGCGTTCAAGATGGACCAGATGGATAACGGCACGATCGTTCAATCGTTCCAGTTGCAACACGTCACTGCCGAAGATGTTTTGACCGTCGCTCGCCCGCACCTGGGGTTGGCCACGGATGAAATGATCGGGATCGATGTCAGCTTGTCGGCCGACCTGGGCGGCAACAGCATCTTCGTCACTGGCATCGAAGACAAAGTCAAATTGTTGGAAGGTCTGGTCAAAGCGGTTGATCAACCCGATGCGTCAAACGCCACCTCCAACGAACCCATGCAGCTTCGCTCGTACCTGGTTCCCGGTGGCAACGTTCGCACGGTCTACAACGTTTTGCAAACGTTGCTGTCGGGCAAGACAGTTCGCCTTTCGATGGATGACGATGCAGGCACGATTGTCGCTTTGGCGTCAGCGGAAACCCAACAGGAAATCAGCCAAACGGTCGAGGAACTTCAAACCGCAGAGGATGAATTCGAAGTCATTCAACTGAACTCGGTCGATCCCACGTACGCGATCAGCTTGATCGATCAGATGCTGGACCTGCCGGACGAGTACGCCGATCCAGACGAAATCGATCCAGACATGCCGCGAATCGATGCGGATCCCGGCAATCGACGCCTGTTTGTTCGCGGTAAACGACATCGCATCGACCAAATCAAAGCCATCGTCGAAGGTCTCGAAGCGGGCAGCGTCTCGAGCGATACCAACCAAGTGCGCGTGCTCCCCTTCAAAGGCAAAAACGCACAACGTTTGCTGGAAACCGGCGCCAAATTTTGGCAGTCCGCGAACCCGGTGATTCTCTATCCTGGGCACGAGTCCGATTCACCCAATGTGCTCGAACGCGTCCCCCATGACGACGATGCAGGTGCCACCGAGAGCTCGGATCCCCCACCCAGCCAGAAAGCTCTCGAACTGACCAGCAAGCGAAACCTGACAGACGAGCCCGCCGACGCTCGGTTGCTAACGACCGTCACGCGATCGCGATCGGAGCCAATCACTTGCCAAATCACGGCGCGGGGATTGGTCCTGCAGTCCGAAGACACCGATGCCTTGGACGAGTTCGAGCAGCACCTGCGTTCACTGGGCACATCCCTGCAGCCAGCATCGTCACCACCGATCGCGTTCTATCTGAAGCACATTCGGCCGGATGACGCGCTTCGAATGCTGGCGGAACTGCTCGAGGGCGGTGAAGCAGCCAAAGAAGGTGAAGCCGGAACACTGATCAACGGAACCATGACCTCCGTTTCTTCGGGCGGTTATCTGGGAAGCTTCCTGACCACTCGCGACGGGACAATGACCTTGTTGTTCGGTTCGATCACGATCGTATCCGATTCGCGTTTGAATCGGCTGATCGCGCAGGGATCCTCGGACGACATCGACCTGATCGAGAACTACCTCAAGATCATCGACAAAGACCGCAGCATCACGACCGTGCAAACCTACGGAACCTCGAGTGTCATCGAGCTCAAACACACTCGCGCCGCGGATGTCGCGGAAGCCATTCAAGAAGCCTACGCCAGCCGCATGATCGAAGGGGCCGGCAAAGCCAACGCGGCTGCTGGTGGCGGAAACGATGCGGACGCACGCGACGCAGCTCGCAATGGCGACAACCGTGGCAACTCGAAGGCCCCGCCAAAGAAATCAGCTTCCCAGGCGGCACGGGATTTAGAACCCAAGATGACCGTGGCTGTTCACGAAGCCAGCAACTCCTTGATTGTGACCGCACCTCCGCAATTGTTTGCTGAGGTGGAAACGCTTGTCCAAACGATTGATTCGCGTGGTGAACAAGCGGTCGAAGTCATCATCCCCAGCAGCGATGAAGTGATGGGCGCAGTGCTTCAACAAGTGCTCGGCGCTTCGACAACCTCCAGCCGCCCAACGACCTCTTCCCGCGATCGTTCGCGAGACCGAGGAGGCCGATGATGCGACCTCCCTGGAGTGCCATCCTGTTCTCGCAGTTCCTTCCAAGCGTGCGACGCACTGCTCTTCAATTCGCTTTGCCCGCCTCGCTGGCACTGATGTCCGGTGCCGTGATCTCCGGCGGCACCGTCGCTCACGCCCAGTCGGGACTTCGTGAGTCGTTGGAGCGTCTTGATCGTGATCAAGATGGCGACATCGAACCCGAAGAAATCACAGCCCTTTCTCGTCCTTATTTGGAACGAGTTGCCGAAGCACGCCGAATGGACCTGAACCGAGACAACTCGATCGAGCGCTGGCAAGAAGCCGTGAGGATTTATCACGCCTTGCAAAACGGCGTCTCAGGCCAAGAGGTCGACCCCGAAACCGACATCACCGTGCGTCCCTTTGGCCCTCTCGACAACGAACCCATGGTTCCCGAGTTCGGCCTGGGAGAGATGAAGTTTCAATACACCGCTGATGACTACCGCCAAGCCGAACGCACGCTCGCACGCAGCGATCGCAATCGCGATGGCTTCCTCGACCGTCGTGAAGTCGAGCGCGCCGACTGGAAATTTCGCGATCCCTTCGACGAAGATTACGACAAAGACAACCGGCTCAGCACCATCGAATTGGCACAGCGTTACGCTCGCCGACGCTTGCTTTCCGACGCGTCCAGTGAACTGATCCGGAAACGCCGGCGAGTTGGCAGCGAGGTTCGCGCAGTCGAGCCTTCTCGACGGGTTGACGACTCACGCTCGTGGCGTCGGGACCGTCGGTATTACCTCGCTTCCACCGTGATGGAACGATTCGACCAAAACCGAAACGGGCGTCTGGAAGCCAGCGAAACCGTTGCGATGGGGATCCCATTTGGCCGCATCGACCTGGATCGCGATGGCGAAATTTCTCGCGACGAACTCAATGTCCATCTGCTCCAACTCCAGGAAAGAGAAGACCAGGACGCGGAAGGTTTGCCACCGTGGTTCTTTGAACGCGACGCGGACGGTGACCAACAGATCTCAATGCCCGAGTTTGCCGAGGAATGGACCTCTGAATTGTTGGCCGAGTTTGAGTCGTACGACCAGAACGCCGATGGTTTGCTCACCAAGAGCGAGCTGGCGGGATCGACCTCGTTGATGGGCGGCAACTATCGCAGTGATATCGCTTCCGCCTTGCCGCCTCGCAAAACGGTCATCTCCGAGATCTTCATCGAAGAAGATTACGTGATTGCAGATATCAATCTGCAATTGTCGATCACGCACACACAAGATGAATCGCTCGACGCCTATCTGGTCGGCCCCGACGAAACCAAGATCGAACTTTTTACCAGCGTTGGCGGGCACGACGATCACTTCGATCGGACGCGATTCGATGACGACGCGCAGATCCCGATTACCAAAGCTCGCCCACCGTTCGAAGGCACGTTCATTCCCGAAGGCCGGCTGAAGAACCAACCCAGTCTCAGCTCATTCAACGGAAAAAGCGTTCAAGGAGTTTGGCAATTGGTCATCGTGGGAACACGAAGTGAACGGTTTGGCCTGCTACACAACTGGAGCCTCGACATCACACCGGACACGTCGAAGCCCTGAGCCGAATGGCACTTGCTGCACCCTCCCAGAGGTCGTGCAGTTGATCAACGCCGCTTTTCAGCGTGTTTTCACATGATGCACCTCTCCCAAAACGAAGTTTTAGGGGAGCGACGCCGTTCAGGCCGGCGCGAGTGAGGGGACAGGAAAGCCACAGAGTGGCGACAGGTGTTCGGGGCGTGTTCCCAGCTGTCGTCGCTCCGCGACTTGGTGGGTGTGTTGAGACGTTTGAGACCTTGGGTTGAAACCCAAGGCTTTCGGCTTTCGTCGCTCCGCGACTGTTGTGGCGGACGCGCCGAAAGTTCAATTGCTACACGGGCGTTGGGGATTTTACGCGGTGGCGTTTGGGTGGGGCTGGCTGGGCGTGCTGTGTCTGTCGGTTCAACCGCGGAGCGGTGATCGTTGATAGCCTCGGGTTTCAACCCGAGGTGGGAGTGACGCCCCGGGACAGGAAAAGCCGCGGAGTGGCGACAGGTGTTCGGGGCGTGTTCCCAGCTGTCGTCGCTCCGCGACTTGGGAGGTGCGTTGAGGCGTGGGTGACCTTGGGTTGAAACCCAAGGCTTTCGGCTTTCGTCGCTCCGCGACTGTTGTGGCGGGCGCGCCGAAAGTTCAATTGCTACACGGGCCTCGGGGATTTCACGCGGTGGCGTTTGGGTGGGTCTGGTTGGGCGTGCTGTGTGTGTCGGTTCAACCGCGGAGCGGTGATAGTTGATAGCCTCGGGTTTCAACCCGAGGTGGGAGTGACGCCCCCGGGACAGGAAAGCCACGGAGTGGCGACAGGTGTTCGGAGGGTGTTCCCAGCTGTCATCGCTCCGCGACTTGGGAGGTGCGTTGAGGCGTGGATGACCTTGGGTTGAAACCCAAGGCTTTCGTCGCTGCTATGTAGGTTTTTTCGTCAAGGGTGAATTTTGGATCTCGCTGGGAGATTCCGATCTGCATCGCAAGCTGCTATTCGATCGTGACAGGATTGCCGTCAGATCAGTAAACGAGTTCGCTTCGCAAAGCGGGTGATTCAAGTGAGAGCCGGATCATTCTCCGCGACGGGTAGGACCCAGCGACGATTCGATCGCGACTCTCGAAGGACTCTTGGCCAATGCGGGAATCTCTTCAAAAGACTTCAAGCATCAACCCTGTGACGAAAATTCCTCTCCTAGCAGCTGACGGTTCGGTTGTTGGATGTGGTTCAACTTCAATTGCGGATTCAGTGGCATCGCACGGTGGTCGTTCTCTCTTCTAGGCAGCTTGCATCCTCGAAGCCTCTTGAAGATCAACTGGGCCGCTCCGCCCGAGTAGTTCGCTCGACACACCGCACTCCAAGGCACGATGCCACATCACCACCCCGAGCTTCCGCATCATCGCCACGAGTGCTTTCTTGGTTCGTTTGCTTTGGCCCTGTTTGATGCGATGGTAGTCCTTCGCCGCTGACTCACTCCGCGAGATCGATACCCAGGCCGCTTGACAGAGCAATTTGCGAAGTCTGGCAGGCCCCTGACGCGTGATTCGGCCTTTGCGATTGTCACTCTCCCCACTTTCATGACTCGAAGGAACCAGCCCCAAATACGCACCAACTTGCCGGCGATTGCTGAACCGCGTCAGGTCACCCATCTCGGTCAGGAACGCCATCGCCGTCAACAGCCCAACACCAGGGATCTCACGCAGCCTTTTGTGAGCAGCGGCGTAACGCGATTCGCCCGATAGTTTTCGCAACGCGCTGTCGAGTTTGGTCTGTTCCTGACGGAACGCTTCGTAACGATCCGCTAGTCGCTCGAACGTCGCGGCGACGACCGAGTCCATCTGAGCGATCACGTCTTCTCGCAGCCAGCGAACGAATCGCTTGGTCCAGTGTGTTTGATACCACGACGGCTTGGTGATGCCGCGTCGTTTCAGCCCCGAGAGGATTTTCAGTTTGACGCGAGTCAGCTCGTCGCCGACGTCGATCCGAGCCCGGACGAGCTCCCGGTCATCACGAAGTCGCTGGGGTGGTGTCCAGACGACCGGCAGCGAATTACCGGCTAAAACGTGACCACGGACTTGTTCCAATAGCATTTGAGCGTCCTTGGCATCCGTCTTGAGCTTGGCGGACTTCGGGGTGGTGGGCAACAGTGATGGCGAAAGGACGTAGCATTCGATGCCCGCTTCGTGCAGTTCGTCGGAGAGTCCGAACCCGAGCCCGGAGGCTTCGTATGCAAAGACAATCCGCTGGCACCGCTCTTTGTCAGCGAGCCGTTTGATCCGCGCGATCATGTTTCGGCGTCCCGATGGATTGTTTTCGTGGGCAAGTTGCTGGGGCACTTGCGTGCCGACGGCGTAGCGAAGGAGCATGCTGCGGTCGTGAAGGTCGCAGCCAATCATGATAGACTTGGACATGGATTTGGTACCTCGTTGTGGATTGTTTCAAAAGCTATTAAACGTCCCAACGAGTGTGCCAAATCTTTTCCACTCTGACCTGCCCCCTCCATAGTTTCTCCGCGACTGGTGGTTGTGCCGTTTTCTGGTGTCGCACTTGGTTGAGTTTCTGCGACAAGCACCGAAGTTTCGGGGAAGCGACAACTAGGTCGAGCGATGCCGTTCAGGCGTCGGTGAGGGAGGGGGCGGGAACATGGAATCGCGGGGCGCAATGCCGCTCCCCCGGCAATCTCGCTTTCCGACCCCTCCCTCTGCCAACGGGCGGCGTTCGCAAGTGTGATGCACAGCCCTTCGAAACGGCACCACCTCCAGAAAGGAGGCAGACCGCAAGGTATGTTGCCCTGAGCCCTGAGCCCTGAGCCCTGAGCCCTGAGCCCTGAGTAGCCAGTAGCCAGTAGCCAGTAGCCAGTAGCTAAAAGCTAAAAGCTAAAAGCTAAAAGCTAAAAGCTAGAAGCTAGAAGCTAGAAGCTAGAAGCTAGAAGCTAGATCGCACCTTTGCTTCGATCACGCAGACGGGTCGTCCACGGCGTAGGCTTCGATTTCGAATGGGTTGCCGCGATAAGCGTCGCGGCCCATCAGCTTCAATGCCAACGAAGCGGTGAGATAGGCGGCTAGAAAGAACGGGCCCCAGCGTTCGTACTGTCGCACGTGAACTCGCTCGTGCCGCCGAGTCCGCTCCAGATCCGCAAGCGTGCAACCCAGCACGACGTGGCCGAGCGTCATTGCCGCGGCTGGAACCGGCATCGATCGCAAGCCTTTCGCGATCCACCGCCCGTGGATTTCAGCAACGCCTGCGACCCACTCAATACGGCCCCCCAGCAACAGCCCGATCGTGATCCCGATCAGAGTGTTGGGAGCGGCCCAGAGATATCGCAACCAACGAAACCGCAACGGACGCAATTACTTTTCAAACCACGTCTTGATCGCGTGCAGCGTCGTCGCTCGCCCGGCGCGTGCGATGGACGTGGTCAGCGGAATTTCCTTGGGGCAAACCGCCACGCAGTTTTGAGCGTTCCCACACGATGCCAGGCCACCGGGGCCTTCCAACGCATCCAGTCGCTCGCCAGCCAAAACTTTTCCGGTGGGATGGTTGTTGAACAGCATCGCTTGCGAAATCGCGTGCGGCCCAACAAACGCTTCCGAATACGCCGCTTTTTCGCGAGCTTCGAACTCCTCGTCCGACTCGCCTGACTTCTGGGTCAGTTCAATCTTGTTGTATTGAGGGCACGCTTCCACGCAGCAGCCACAGCTCATGCATTGGCTGAGCGGGTAGTTGCGTTCTTGGTCGTCCCGCAGAATTCGCTCGCCCGGACCCATGTTGAAATAGCTGTCGACAGGCACCCAAGCTTTGACTCGTTCCAGACCTTGGAACAACCGAGCCCGGTCGACGATCAGGTCACGAACAACTGGGAACTTGCTCATTGGTTCCAAAACGATCTCGTCGGCGTTGTCCGCCAACAAACGATCCACCAAGGCACTGCAGCTTTGGCGAACGCGGCCATTGATCACCATCGTGCACGACCCGCAAACCTCTTCCAGGCAACCACAATCCCAGGCGACGGGAGTGACTTTCTTTCCGTCGCGGTTGGTGGACTGAGCCGCGATCCGTTGCAGAACGCTGATCACGTTCATTTCGGGCTCGTACTTGATCTTGTGAAGTTCCCAGTACGGAGCTTTTCCGGGAGCATCCTGACGACGCACGCGAACGTTGATGAACTCGGGTCGTTTCTTAGTCGAAGGGTCGAGAGCAATCATCGGTGGAAGAATTCAAAAGGTGGTTGAGAGGCGGTGCGGTGAACAAAGCAGTCGGTTGGAAACGTCGAAGAACTCAGTTGGTTCCCACCAACCCAGGCCCTGATTTCGATTGAGCCGCTTTTTCAGCAGCTCGTTCGTTCCAGACTTGTTCGATCTCCTCGGCACCAACCAATCCGTACAAACGCGGGCGGGGTGGAATCAACGACGTGTCGACATCTTCGTAGGCAAGATCAGCCTGGTTGGTGCTGGTGTTCCAGGTCGCAACCGTGCTCTTGAGATACTTTTCATTGTTGGCCTCGAACGCATCGCACCAAGCTTCCGCTTGACGACGTCGTTCAACAGGATCGTCCGAGGTCAAGGAAGGCTTCTTGAAGTCCGGTTTGTAGTGAGCCCCGCGACATTCGTCACGCTGCAAGGCACCTTTCAAAAGCGCCTTCGCCAGCGGGAACATGTCCTGCAGCGATTTCGCAAAAATCACGTTTTGGTTGGTCCATGAGCCAGTGTCGGCGAGCGAAACTTTCATCGCTCGTTCGTGCAGTTCATCGACCTTTTGAATGGCTTCTTCGAGTTGGTCGTTGCGACGAACCACGGTTGCGACCCGAGTCATCAAGTCGCCCAATTCTTGGTGAATCAGGTACGGGTTTTCCTCGCTGCCCACGTTGCCGTTGAGCAGATGGTCGTGGCGATCTTGCTGAGCTTTCACCGCGGAATCGAGCAGCGATTGAGGCACGTCGGTCGCACCCGACTCTTGCGATGCCGAGTAGTTCATGATCGACGAACCGGTGAACAACCCGGTGAAGATGCACGACAACAGCGAGTTCGCACCCAAACGGTTGGCACCGTGATAGTGGTAATCGCACTCGCCAATCGCGTACAAACCATCGATGCTGGTCATGTGGTTGCGAGGTGCTCCCGCTTCCAATCCGCCCTCGTCGCTTTTGACGTAGTCGGCCCACAAACCGCCCATGCTGTAGTGAACTGCGGGGAAGATCTTCATGGGCTCGTCGCGTGGGTCGACGCCCTGGAATTTCTCGTAGATTTCGAGGATCCCGCCGAGCTTTCGGTCCAACTCGTGACGCGGGATGTGTGTCAAATCAAGGTACACGCACATCCGATCGTCTTCGACACTGAGCCCTTCGTTGACGCAGATGTCAAAGATCTCACGCGTGGCAATGTCGCGTGGAACCAAGTTGCCGTACTCAGGATAACGCTCTTCCAAGAAGTAATAGCGATCCGCTTCTGGAATGTCGCGTGGGCCGCGTGGGTCCTGTGGGGTGCGCGGCACCCACACTCGTCCGCCTTCGCCGCGAGCCGATTCGCTCATCAGTCGCAATTTGTCGGCACCCGGAATCGCAGTGGGGTGAACCTGGATGAATTCCGCGTTGGCGTACTTGGCACCGTTCTGGAAACAGCGACTGGCAGCACTGCCGGTGCAGAACACGCTCATCGTGCTGCGGCCGTAGATCAGGCCACATCCGCCTGTGGCAACAACCACCGCATCGGCCGGGAACGCTCGGATCTCCATCGACACCATGTCTTGCGCAACCACACCGCGGCAACGACCGGTTTCGTCTTGGATCGGACCGAGGAAGTCCCAGAATTCATGTTTGTTGACGTTGCCTTCGACCTCTTGGCGACGGACTTGTTCGTCCAAGGCATACAGCAACTGCTGCCCGGTGGTCGCACCTGCAAAGGCAGTTCGTTTGTACAGGGTGCCACCAAACCGCCGACGGTCGATGAAACCTTCCCCGGTACGGTTGAATGGCACACCCAATCGGTCCATCAACTCGATGACCTTGGGAGCCCAAAAAGCCATCTCTTTGACAGGCGGCTGGTGATTCAAGAAGTCACCCCCGTAAACCGTGTCGTCGAGGTGCTTCCACTCGTCATCGCCGAGCTGCCGCGTCGCATCATTGCAGCTGTTGATGCCGCCCTGAGCGCACACGCTGTGCGAACGTTTGACGGGTGTCAAACTGATCAAGTCGACTTGGGCGCCCAGTTCGGTCAACTTCATCGTCGACGCCAAACCGGCCAAACCACCCCCAACGACAACCACGCGGGTGGGCGAGTTGGATTGTGCCATGGAACGTTTCCTTCAAAGAATCAAAATGGGTGGTTGCAAACTTATTCAGTGACCGCGTCGTCGCTGGAACCGGATGCTTCAACGACATCGGATTCTTCGACTTCGACTTCAACGGGAGTTCGTTTTTCGGGCATGTCGTAAGCCAATCCGGTTTCCTTGGCGGCTTCGTACATGATGGCTTCTTCCGCTCTCGCCTGAGCGATGTCGTCGGTGTCCATGCGAACCGCGGCCCACCAGGCCGACGTTCCAACCACTGCCAAAATCACGCCAAATGCGGTGCAAACCTTGGTCGCACGTGCTTGGGCCTGTGGCGAAACCCACAAACCCCAGGTGATTCCTGCGGTCCAAATGCCATTGGCCAGGTGATAAACGGTGGCCAAGACACCTGCCAGGTAAAACGCAGGCCAAACGTAACCCTGCATCGCACTGCCCAGCGACGACGCGGCGTTGTAAGGGTCAAAGCTGGCAAACCCGAGCGGCTCCATGATGGCCAGCCAAAAACCGGCGTGGAACCAGCCGTGCAGGTGCAACACGTGAGTCATCAAGAAGATCAGGGCGATCAAACCCGTCCAGCGTTGCCAGACATAGCGTCGATTGCCTGTGAATTGATAGTTGCCCAAGTTCGATTTGCCCGTTCGGATGATCCAAACGCCCAAAATCGCGTGGAACAACAACGGAGCGAAAATCCCGCCCCATTCCACCACGGGGAGCAATTCCCCCAGGCTATGGATCAAGAAAACCGCTCTTTGGAACGTTGCGGTTCCGTTGAGCAGGCTGGCGTTGGTGGTCAAGTGAATGACCATGTAAACGCCCAGCGGCACAATCCCGGTCAGCGAATGCAGTCTTCGAATGGCAAATTCGTGACGCAGGAAAAACGATTGCGAACGAGTGAGTTCAGACACGTGGGTCCAGGTCTTCTTGAGGTGGAAACTGGCCAATCTGAGAACCGCCATCCAACGTCTCAGGCAACGCACAAAAGCGTTTCCCCATCGGTTGAATCGGTTCAACCCCCGAAGTTTACGCCTTTGGGACAGTTCAGCCTAGAGAGCCGTGGCATACCTTCTCGGCGGATGCGACCATCTGTCGCGAAAGTGTCCCCCTGCCGGACCAGTTTGTGTTGAGAATGCGCACACCCCGTCACTCATGAAGAAGGAGTCCCGATACGCCCGCCAATCACGTGTTTTTCCACCGAACCCTGCTCAGAATGTGCCCTGGGCTGCCGCAAACCTCGGGAACCGTTTCAGCGATCCAAGCTGCAAATGATTATTTCATGAATTGATTTCTTCTTTCGAATCATTGGCACTCGACTTTTGACAGCAGTGGTTATCCTGACGACGAACATGTTGACCTTCGTTTGGCGACCTTCGTTTGGCCCGATGGACCACCCTGTTGATCACTTTTCTGCCCAACCAATCGTCGGCCGTCCTGTCGCCTCGCGGCACGCGACCAGGCCCCTCGTCTCGATCCAGCGTGGCGATTGCGCCCGCGAAATCGGTGGGAGATCGCCCACCGTTGCGAACGGTTCGGTCGATCTTCATCAGCGATGTCCACCTCGGTTTGCGACACGCCCAAGTCGATCGCCTGCTCGACTTCCTGAACAGTCACGAACCTGAACATTTGTACTTGGTCGGGGACTTCATCGACGCTCGCGTGCTGCACATGCAGCCGTATTGGCCGCCAATCTACGACCGCTTGCTGAATCGATTGGCTGAATTGGCCGCGGAGGGAACGGCGATTCACTACACGCCGGGAAACCACGACGACTACTTGCGACATGCGGATTGGCCTGCGATCGCCCAATCCGATGACGTGACGGTGAGCGAGCAATTTGTCCACGAAACGGTCGATGGGCGGCGAGTGGTGGTGCTGCACGGCGACCAATTTGACAAAGTCGAACGCCAAGCCCATTGGCTTTCACTGATTGGCACCTTCCTTTACACGCTGCTGCTGACAGCCGACCGAGCGATCAACCGAGTGCTGAAGTGGCTGCGGATGAAGCCCCGTCGAATCAGTCGCTACTTGAAGCAGACCACCAAACGAATGGTGCAGTGGGTCAGCGGATTCCAATCCAAGGTCCGGCAACACGCGTGTGCCAACGATTGTGATGCGATCGTTTGCGGTCACATCCACATCCCGACGGTGCGACGACTGAGTCCTTCGTCGGACCACCCCGACGCGAAGCGACCGCTGTATTTCAACCTGGGTGATTGGGTCGAAAACGCGACCGCCATGGTTGAGTACGGAAATGGCGAACTCGAGCTGATCGACTTCGACCATCCCGATCGGATCCCACCGGCTTCCACCAACACCCCATCGCAAGCCACCGACCAGCTCACCCCCAAAGCCGCCGCCATCAAACGGCACCTCTTCACCGGCATGGGCTGAGTTGTTCTGACGAAGTGTCAGCATGATTGAACTGGCACGCAAAACCGTTACCTTAGGCGGAAGATTCACCCTCTGCGAGGTTTGCAACGCGATCCGCCGATGATCGCCAACCGCTTGGCAACTTGGCGTCAGCAGGTCGAACGATCGGCGTCACGCCTCTGGTGAATCATCCAGGATGGAGCCTCGGAAACCTATGACCAATCGCTTTCAGATTCACACGACGCCACTCGAAGACTTGAATGTTCTTGAGCGAAAGCCGATCGGTGATCACCGTGGTTTCCTGGAACGAATGCATTGCAATGCGGACCTTGAAGAGCTACTCAATGGTTCCACGATCGTCCAAATCAACCGGACCCTCACTCAGCAACGCGGCACCGTTCGGGGAATGCATTTTCAACAGCCGCCTCATTGCGAAAAGAAGATCATCAGCTGCCTACGCGGTGAGATTTTTGATGTTGCCGTCGATTTGCGTCCTGACTCAGAAACGTATCTGCAGTGGCACGGAGTCACACTCAGCGAATCCAATCATCTTACATTCTTCATTCCGGAAGGATTCGCTCACGGGTTTCAAACTCTGACCGATGACTGTGAATTGCTGTATCTGCACACCGCGTTTTACCACGCAGAATCAGAAGCAGGTCTCGATGCGACGGACCCAGACTTGGCCATTGAGTGGCCGCTGGAATTCGCCCAACGCTCTGACCGCGACAATCGCCTTCCGAAACTTGACGATGGTTTCAACGGAATCCAACTATGAAATGCCGACATTGCCATCATCCGCTGACGCTTCCGTTTGTCGACTTGGGCAGCGCCCCGCCATCCAACGCCTATCTCACGAAGGAATCACTGCTATCGCCGGAAAAGTGGTTTCCGCTGCGTGTCTTGGTATGTGATCAATGTTGGTTGGTTCAAACCGAAGACTTCTCCAATGCAGAAGAGCTGTTTGATTCTCAGTACGCGTATTTCAGCGGTTTCTCGACCAGTTGGTTAACGCACAGCGAGAAGTATGTTCACGAGATGATTGAGCGATTCTCGCTCAACCAGAATAGTCATGTTGTCGAGGTCGCCGCCAATGACGGTTACCTACTCCAGTACGTTCAAGCGGCTGGTGTCCCCTGTCTCGGCGTCGAACCCACGGCGAGCACTGCCCAGGCCGCTCGTGAAAAAGGGATAGAAGTCGTCGAGCGTTTTTTTGGTGTTGAACTCGCGACAGAACTTGCTGGGCAAAACAAGCGAGCGGACCTCACCGCGGCGAACAATGTTCTCGCACATGTTCCCGATATCAACGATTTTGCGCGTGGCTTCAGCATCCTTCTCAAGGACGATGGCGTCGCGACCTTCGAATTTCCACACTTAGTAAAGCTGGTACAGGAAAGTCAATTCGACACAATCTATCACGAACACTTTTCCTACCTGTCACTGTCTGCAGTGCAATCGGTGTTCGAATCCAATGGCCTGAGCGTGTTTGATGTTCAGCAACTCAGCACACATGGAGGCAGCTTGCGTGTGTTCGCCCAGCGTTCAGACACGGGACAACGAGCAAAACGTCCTGCGGTCGATGAACAGCTTGAAACAGAAGCAAAGCTTGGGCTCGCCACGGCCAATTTCTATCTCGGATTTCAACAGAAAACCAATCAAGTCAAAGACGAGTTTATTCGTTTCCTCGTTGATGCCAAAAAGGCAAACAAAAGTGTGGCCGCCTACGGCGCTGCAGCCAAAGGGAACACGTTGCTGAACTATGCCGGCATTCGCCCCGACTTGATCCAGTTTGTTGTCGACCGCAATCCTGCGAAGCAGGGCAAGTTCATGCCTGGCAGCCGAATTCCGATCGTCGATGAAGATAAATTGCGTTCAACCAAACCCGACTACATCGTCGTCCTTCCTTGGAACCTCCTCGACGAAATCGCAAAACAACTGGACTACACGCGGCAGTGGAACGCCCAATTAGTGAGCGCCATCCCGAACCTGAGGATCATATGAAACCTAGGATCCACTACACCAAACCATCCATCACAGATCTCGAGGTGCGCTACGCGACAGACGCAGCCGAGAACGGCTGGGGCGCGAAGTGCTACGAATACATTAGTCGCTTCGAACAGGCGTTCCGAGAACATCTCGGTGTGGACTACGCCATTGCGACGTCCAGTTGCACCGGGGCGATCCACATGGGACTGGCGGCACTGGGAATTGGACCAGGCGACGAAGTGATCCTTGCCGACACCAACTGGATCGCCACCGTCGCACCCATCGTTCATTTGGGGGCAACACCAGTCTTTGTCGATGTTTTGAAAGACTCTTGGTGCATCGACCCTGGAAAGGCCGAGGGTGCAATCACCAGCAAGACGAAAGCAATTGTCGCCGTGCATTTGTACGGCAACGTTTGCGATATGCAGTCGTTGTGTGACCTGGGTAAACGCAAGAACCTCCCCATCATCGAAGACTCGGCCGAGGCAATTGGTTCGCAACACCGTGGCCGCCGAGCAGGAAGCATTGGGCATTTTGGAACGTTTTCGTTTCATGGGACGAAAACACTGACCACTGGTGAGGGCGGTATGTTTGTGACCAACGATGCTGACTTGTACGAGACAGTGTTGACGCTTTCAAATCACGGGCGTTCTCGCTCGCAGACCAAGCAGTTTTGGCCTGACATGGTCGGCTTCAAATACAAAATGTCAAACATTCAAGCGGCGATTGGATGTGCCCAGATGGAACGCATTGATTCGCTCATCAGTCGCAAACGCGAAATCATGTCCGCGTACCGGACCGAACTATCGGACTTGGACTGGATCTCGCTGAACCCCGAGGACGAAGGCACGGTCAATGGAGCCTGGATGCCATCCATCGTCTGCACTCCGGAATCAGGCATCACCAGCGAACTGCTAGCCGAACGATTCCGCGCCGAGAACGTTGACGCCCGAGTGTTTTTCCATCCACTGAGTAGCCTTGACTTCTTCGAAAGCCAACCGGAGAACGTCAACTCATACGACTTGCCCAAACGCTCCTTCAACCTTCCCAGCTATCACGACATTTCCAGTGAGGGCATTGCACGAGTTGTCGATGTGATTCGGGGGTTGGGGTGTGTCTGACCGGGATTATGTGATTTGGGGAAGCGCCGGACACGCTTTGGTGTTAAACGACATCATCGAATTGCAAGGTGGACGTGTCATTCAACTGTTTGACAACAACAAGAACGCGTCCTCGTCGATTCCCGGTGTGGAGTTGCTCTACGGAGAAACTGAGTTTCGAAGGTGGGTGTCTGAACTCAATGTGCCAGTTGCCTCGGTATTCGGTCTTGTTGCGATTGGCGGTTCCTTCGGTCGCGTGAGAAATCACTACCACCAAATGTTGAAGAACTCCGGACTGAAAGTGCCCTCGCTTATCTCGTCGGATGCACTTGTTTCCAAGGCTTCTGCCATCGGCAACGGTACGCAGGTTCTTCCCAATGCGATTGTCGCCAGCGGCACTCGAATTGGCGATGCATGCATTTTGAATCACGGATCGCAAGTAGATCACGAATGCGAACTCGAACACGGTGTGCATTTGGCGCCAGGAGCGATTCTGTGCGGGTGCGTAAAGGTCGGTTGCCGATCGATGGTCGGTGCTGGTGCGACAGTGTTACCAAGAATCGCCATTGGTGCAGACACGATCATTGGCGCTGGAGCGGTGGTCACGCGTGATATTCCCGATCGCGTGATCGCGTTTGGTAACCCTGCGCGTGTAGTCAGGCAAAGACGCGAAGACGAATTGGGCGAGTAGACGACATCTTGATCTTGGTTGGCATCTTGAGGTGTCCTAAAGAACATGCCACCGCCTGCCGGGAAGTCAGGAGTGGCGAGCTTGTTGCAAATCCAAACCCATTCACCTACGTTTTTACCTGAGAAGCCATCGAGAGTTTCAGCTGCAAATGGGGCATACCCGAAAGAGCAAGCCATGACACCGTACGAAGAATTTAAAGCCGAATGCGATCACGAAGTTGTGGCACAGGGCAAATCACAAGAACTGCAGGATGCGACACGCAACTGGATCCACCAGGCGAATGCTCACAAATACTCGTACCACTTCGAATGGCTGGGGCGACCAATCATCCAGTACCCGCAAGACATTGTCGCGGTGCAAGAGTTGATTTGGGCCACGCAGCCTGATTTGATCATCGAAACCGGAATCGCCCACGGTGGATCATTGATTCTTTCCGCTTCGTTGCTGGAACTCAACGCAGCATGCGGTGGAAGCCAAGACGCCAAAGTCGTGGGAGTTGATATCGATATTCGCGAGCACAATCGTCGCGCGATCGAAGAACACCCGATGTCCAAACGCATTGAAATGATCCAGGGATCCAGCGTCGCCCCTGAAATCGTCGCTCAGGTCGCCGAACTTGCCAGCGAGAAAGAACGCGTCCTCGTGTTCCTCGACAGCAACCACACCCACGACCATGTTTTAGCTGAGCTGAAAGCTTACGCTCCGATGACTTCCGTCGGGAGTTACTGCGTTGTCTTCGACACAATCATTGAAGACCTTCCCGAAGACATGTTTCCCGATCGACCGTGGGGAAAAGGCGACAACGCAAAAACCGCCGTTCACGAATACATCGGCGACAATGACGACTTTTTGATTGACAAAGCATACAACGACAAATTGCTCATCACCGTCGCGCCAGACGGATTTCTGAAGCGAACGAAATGATTCACGTTCCGGTTGTCACAGAACGTCCGCAGGTGCCATCTGATACCTGAATCGATCCGACATCGAGCTGCATTCGGGGAATGCGGCAAATCCGCCACGCGACGGCGAATTCAACGATAGCAGTCAGGCCGCAGCGATTGAACGCGTGGCTTTCGCGATCACAGGCCGCTGATTTTGATGGTGCTCGAAGTAGTCCTGATACCACTGAATCGTTCGAGCCAATCCTTCATTCAGAGCAAAATCTGGCTGCCAATTCAGCATTTCTCGGGCTTTGCTGGCATCCAAGTATTGGTGTTGGATCTCGTTCGATGCTTCGCCCAGCACGACAGGAGCAAGCGATGATTCCATTGTCGCGAGTACCTGCTCGACCAATTCCAGAACCGAGACTTGGATCTCGGTGGAAAGATTGAATGCTTCGCCGTTGAGTTCGGGCCGTTGAGCCATTTGCTCGGCCAAGTGCATGTAAGCGGCTGCGCCGTCTTCCACGTAAAAGTAGTCGCGTACAAACGAACCGTCGGAGCGAATGACGGGTGCTTCGTCTCGCAAGACGGATCGAATGGTGCCAGGGATGATCCGGTTCCAATTCAGGTCACCACCGCCATAAAAGTTGCCGCAACGAGTCACGCAGACAGGCAAGTTGTAGGTATTCGCGTAAGTCTGAGCAATCAAATCGCCACAGGACTTGCTGACGTCATACGGGTGCATTCCGACCAAAGGGGTTTCCTCTGTGTAGGGCAGCACTTTTGCATCGCCGTAGGCCTTGTCGGACGATGCCACGACAATCTGTTCCACCTTGGGGCTGCGGCGGCAAGCCTCCATCAACTTCCAGGTTCCACCAATGTTGGCTTCGAAAGTTGAGATGGGATTGCGGTTGGCGATTCCGACGATGGTCTGAGCTGCCAAGTGCATCACGGTCGACACCTCGTGTTCGCCCAGCACTCGTTCCAAGCATTCTTGGTCGCAGATATCTCCGCGAACAACGGTCACTCGATCGAGGTCTCCGCTTCGAGCGATCTCTGCATTGGGCGTCCAGTCACGGATCAGGCAAATGACATCGGCTTCCGCTTCGAGCAGTCGCTTCACCAACCAACCGCCAACCAACCCGGTCGCACCGGTTACCAGGACCGAACGATCCCGCCAAAAACTTGGCTGAAATGTTGCGCTGCTGGCATTGGAAATATCCATGATCTGCTCTTGAAAACTGAAGTCGATGTGAGTGGGGTGACGTGGGGCTTCGCTAACGGATATCTCCGCTACGCGGAAAAGGACTTACGCAGCCTTGGCTTTGGTGGGGCCAATCCGCAACCGTGGCTCTTGCACATCGCGATCCCAAGTTCGCCATGGAGCACGGTCCTCATCCCACAAACGCTGCAGGTAGTGCTTGTCGCGAAGAGTGTCCATGCACTGCCAGAACCCGTCATGACGGTAGGCGGCCAATTGTCCATCCGCTGCCACACGCTCGAGTGCGTCCGCTTCCAAACTGTCGCGGTCGGATGACAAGTAGTCAAAGATGCCCGGCTCGAGGACCAAGAACCCACCGTTGATCCAGCCCTCGCCTGAAACAGGCTTTTCAGTGAAGTGATCGACGAAGTCGCCATTCATGATCAACCCACCGAATCTCGCTGGGGGCCGAACGGCGGTGACCGTTGCCAGTCGACCGTGCGATCGATGGAAATCCAGCAGTTCCTCCACGTTCACGTCGCTGACGCCATCGCCGTAGGTGAGCATGAAGGTTCCGGAATCCAAGCGGGACTTCAGTCGCAGCAGACGACCGCCGGTTTGAGTGTCGATTCCCGTGTCAAACAAGTTGACACGCCAGTTCTCCGCTTCCGTTTCTTTGCGGGCAACCACGTTGCGACCGAAATCGATCGACAGGTCACCGGCCAAATTGTATTGGTCGAGAAAGTAGTTCTTGATGAAGTCGCCCATGTACCCGCAAGCGATATGAAACTCGTCTTGGCCATGGTGGGCGAAGTGCTTCATGATGTGCCACAAGATCGGACGCCCTCCGATCTCGACCATCGGTTTCGGTCGACTGGTGGTTTCTTCCTGAAGCCTTGTGCCGAGTCCACCGGCGAGCAATACGATCGACATTGACCATTCCTTTAGTCATCGAAGCACGAGTGAGTTCCCATGCCTTTGGGCACTCGAAGTGCGTGAAACCTTAGCGATCCTCCTCGTTCCCAACAATACCGAAATTGCTGCGGCGAATTTCGTGTGCCATCGCTTCGACATTGACCGCTCCCCTGCGTGGTTGCTAAGAGAGGTCAGATCTGTTCCGTCTCAACGCCTTTGCTTGGCCGGATTTAAGGCGTGCCTACACTCATCGGGCAGTCGTTGCTCCCGAATATTCCTCGATCATTGAGAGTTCACCGTGATCATTAGCCTCATCATTCCAACTCGGGAACGAGCTGATTACCTCAAAGAATCCGTGCAGACAGGGCTACAGATCGAAGACGATCAGTTCGAGCTCATCGTTAGCGACAATGCTAGCAATGACCACACGCAGCAAGTCACTGACGCGATCCATGATCCTCGCCTCAAGTACATCAATACCGGCGAACGCGTTTCGATGCGACAGAACTTCGAATTTGCTCTGCAGCACAGCAACGGCGACTACGTGGTCTACATCGGAGACGACGACTGCATTCTACCGGGGCAGTTTCGCTTTCTTCGACAGATCCTTGAACAACACCGTCCGGATGCATTGAGCTGGGACCGACCAACCTATGGTTGGCCCATTGATGGACATGGGAAGCGAACTGGCAGCGTGAAGTTCCAACGGAATGGCCTGTTTGGCGACCTCGAGACAATTGATAGCAAAAACGCCAAGCAACAACTGCTCGAGTGCAACCTCGGCACACTGGGCCCGAAACCTGCCATCTACCACGGCTGCATTTCGCGACAATTCTTGCGTAGCATTGAAACACAGGACGGCATTTGCTTTGCCAGCAGTAACCCCGACGTCTATGTCACGTACCAAGCCGTTTTGAGGAGCGCCCATGCACTCCATGTCGCTCACCCATTCACACTCAATGGATACAGTCCAGTCAGCACGGGTGGAGCCCACCATGCTTACAAAGCTAACGACCCTCGTTGCAAACCAGCCCAGATGTTCCAGCAGGAGAACAAGCAGGACTTTCTGTGTGACGCGATTGGCTACGCAGTGACCGTTCCTCACGCGTTCTTCTCAACATTGGAAACCATTCGCCAGATATCACCGCAGGAAATTGACAGGCCTGACTACCGAGCCTGGTATCACTACGTGCTCAACTCAGCCCGTGCCGGGGACCACGAGACAAAACAAAAGCTGGCGGAACAAATGGCGGCATACGCCGAACGGACTGGCACCCAAGCGGAGCTCGCTGAGGCGGGAGACACGAGCGTTGCCGTCGCCGGCAAAATCAAGAAGTACAGCCAGCGGATCGAAAAACTCCGCACAATGATGCATCGCAAACGGATCTCGGCGGAAATCGATGGCAAGAACAATGCACTGACCGCTGCGTTGACCTACGATCGCGTGCTAGGTGACGACTACGCCGGGATCCTGGACGGGAGTCGTTCCCAAGGTCTTTGTTGGAAAGCCGCCATGCAACGAAGTCGCGAAACGCAATCGATCGCCCGAGCCGCGTGACTACGAAAATCACAGCCTTGAAACGAAAACTCCCTTTGAGCTCATTGAATTCAAAGGGAGTTTTTATCGTTCGAGAAATTTGATTGTCGCTGGATCCGTCGATCCAGACGCCCCACCGAATCAGATGGAGGCTTTCATTCGCGACTGGATCTCGGAGACAACGTCGTCGATCTTGACGCGGGTTTGTTCCAGTGAGTCTCGGTCGCGAATCGTGACGGTTTTGTCCTTCAGTGAATCACCATCGACGGTGATGCAGTACGGCGTTCCGGCCTCGTCCTGACGACGATATCGTCGACCAACCGCTCCCTTGGCGTCATAGAACACGTTGTAGTGTTCCTTGAGGGCGCCGTAGATTTCTTGGGCGACTTCTGGCATCCCATCTTTCTTGACGAGCGGGAACACAGCGGCCTTGATCGGAGCCAGTCGCGGGTCCAATTTCATGACCGTTCGGGTTTGCATCTTGCCGTTTTCGTCCGGTGCTTCGTCTTCGGTGTAGGCTTCGCACAGGAACGCGAGCGCTGCCCGGTCTGCCCCTGCGGACGGTTCGATCACATGCGGGACGAATTTTTCGTTCGTGATGTCGTCGCGGTAGGAGAGGTCTTTGCCGCTGCCGCGATACTTGGGTTTTCCGTGTTCGTTCAGTTCCACGGTCATTGGATTGGTCGACGGATCGAGTTTGCCTTCCATGTGACTGCGGAGGTCAAAATCGCCCCGGTGAGCGATTCCTTCGAGTTCGCCGTACTCGCCTTCGGGCAAGAACGGGAAGGCGTATTCGATGTCGGCTGTGCCCACGCTGTAGTGAGCCAGTTCTTCGGTGTGGTGTTCCCGCATGATCAGCGATTCGTCAGACAAACCGAGTTTGGTGTACCAAGCCATTCGGCGATCTCGCCAGTAGCGATACCACTCCTGCGATTGATCAGGATGGCAGAAAAACTCGATTTCCATTTGTTCGAATTCACGCGAGCGGAACGTGAAGTTTCGCGGTGTGATTTCGTTGCGAAAGCTCTTGCCCGTTTGGCCAATTCCAAAGGGAATGCGGACACGTGAGCTGTCGACGACGTTTTTGAAGTTGACGAAGATCCCTTGCGCGGTCTCTGGACGTAGGAAGGTCGTGTCCTCTTCGCCGCCCAACGCACCCAAGGTGGTTTTGAACATCAGGTTGAATTCACGAGGCTCGGTCAGCGTTCCGAGTGTCTTCGCATCGGGAGCCAGGACATTGTCCGTCGAATCGAGCTTGTCCAGCGTCAGCGATTCTTTTTCGATGGTCAGTTCGTCCGCGTTCTTGGCGCGAAGTTTGAAGAATTTCATCCCACGACGACGCACTTCGTCTTCTTCTTGCTCGATTTCGGCGAGCGTTGAAACGAAAATTTTCTTGTCTTGGTATTCCACGAACCGGCCACGCACTTGGTCAAAGCGATAGCGTTTCTTCGATTCGCGACAATCCACCATGTGATCGTGGAACAGATCGTAGTGACCACTGCACTTCCAAACCTGTGGGTGCATGATGATCGTGCAATCCAGGCCGACCATTTCGAAGGTCGAGGGAGCACCAGCGGGCGTCACCAATTCGTTGTGGCCCGAGATCATGTCGTGCCACCACGCATCCTTGAGGTTGCGTTTCAGCTCCACTCCCAGCGGCCCGTAGTCCCAGAAGCCTTGGACACCGCCGTAAATTTCGCTGGATTGGAAAAGAAAACCGCGTCGTTTGCACAACGACACCAGGGCGTCCATTGATTTCATGAGAATCGGGCAGGCAATCGAGGAGTGAAGGGAAATCCGACCCTACATTGTCCTCAAAATCGTTCGCTAGCCTATCCCACTGGTCCTGACGCAAAGGACAGGGAATCTCACATCAGCTGAGGGCGTTTGGAAGCCAAAATCGCAGGATTTCGGGGGGGATCCAAAGTGGCATTCAATAGCGAGACGAGCCGAATCCGGCGGGAGCGGCCATTTGGGTGCCGCCCGCATTGAAGGACGCGGCGTCGCGAGTCGAGTTGATTTGACGACTCAGGGCAGCCACGCGTTCGCTGACCATCGCCCCATTGGGGCCCAAAACGCCTCCTCCCAGCGCGAGAGCACGCTGGTAGTTCTGCAATGCCTGAACCGGGTCGTTGCTGGCTTCTCGCAAACGTGCCAGTGCCAGCCATGCTCGAGCGTTGTTGGCGTCTTGTTGCACCGCATCTTCCAAGTACTTCAGTGCCGTCTGAGGTTCGCCGTGCTCTTCGTAAAGGCGAGCCAATTCGATGCGTGGTTCGGCCAACGCCGGGTTTTGAGCGGCCCAGTTTTTGAGCAGCGTGAAAGCTCGGTCAGGACGTCCGGAGTCGACCAGCAAAACGGCCAATCCGCGATGACAGTCAATGTGATTGGGATCGTGATCCAAGCATTGGTTGTAGAGTGCCTCACTTTGACGGATCAAATTGGGGTCTTGTCGCTGATTCCCGAGTCGGTGTGAGGTGGCCGCCAAGTTGTAGTAGCCATCCGCGTCCGTCGGGTCCGACGCGATAGCCTTCTGGAATTGCTCCATCGCCGCCGTGTATTGGCCTTGGTTGTACAGAGCCGCTCCCTGTGTGTTCTGACTTCCAGCTGCCCATTGGCATCCTGTCAGGGAGGCAAACAGGGTGCCGACGATCAGCGAGGCGGTCAAACACCCCCAAATTGTCCAGCGACTTTGGCGAACGGGCTGAACATCCACGTCCGCCGAGTGGCTCTCGTCCGGATTGAAAACCCGCAGACCATTCGGGTTCGCTGTCGACGCATCATGGGCATGCGACTGCGTGCCAACCGAAACCGGGGAGGCGGGCGAGGGAGAGAAATCGTTGCGAAGAGCAGGACTGGGCATCGTTAGCGACTGGGTGCTGGAGCCATTCGGAAAACGCGCAGGTTGAACACCACCGCGCGTCATGCAGCCCTGTACTAGTCCTTTCTGACGAACCGTCGCAAGACCGACGATTCACGTTGCGTCAATTTGTAGGTTGCCGCTACAAGGAAGCCACCCACCGATCCGGACCCGCACCTCGACACACGTCACCGAAAAAGGATTTTTCAAATGGCGTCTTCCAATGGACTGTCTCTGCAAGAAATCGCCGACTTGGTCGGCGGTCAATTGCTCGACTTCAGCGATTGCACCCAAAACGATTCCGATTCGTCGCAGGATGCCGCGCGGGGGAAATCCCCCAGCGATGAAACCTCCGCCATGATTTGCACAGGTGCGGCTCCTCCAGTCGAAGCGGGCTCCCAAGAAATCACGCTGATTGATCAAGCCAACCACGTCGGACAACTGTCGAACAGCGACGCTTTCGCGGTCATTGCCCCCGAATACGTGGCCGCGTCTCCCATTCGGCTGCAAATTTTGGTGGACGATCCTCACGCAGCCTTCACCCAAGTGGTCAGCCACTTTCGTCCTGCCCTTGGCAACTCGATGCCGGTCAGCGGAATTGACCCGACTGCCAAGATTGACTCGAGCAGCGACGTGCATCCTTCGGCGGTCATCGGTGCCGACGTAGAAATTGGTCCCGGTTGCTACATTGCACCGGGTGTCACCATCGCAGCAGGATGCCAGGTCGGTGCCCATTGCACTCTGCATCCCAACGTGACGCTCTACGCCTACAGCCAACTCGGCGAACGTGTCACCTTGCATGCTGGCACCGTCGTGGGCGCACATGGCTTTGGATACAAGATGGTCGATGGACGCCATGTGCCCACCGCGCAGCTCGGGTATGTCGTGATCGAAAGTGATGTGGAAGTGGGAGCCAGTTCGACCATCGATCGCGGCACCTATGGCGCCACTCGAATCGGTGAGGGCACCAAGATCGACAATCAAGTCATGATCGCTCACAACTGCCAAATCGGTCGTCACAATTTATTGTGCAGCCAAGTCGGAATCGCAGGAAGCTGCACGACGGGCGACTACGTTGTCTTGGCCGGACAAGTCGGATTGAAAGATCACATCGCGTTGGCAGATGGCGTGATCGTGGGTGCTCAAGCCGGTGTGATGGATGACCTGGCGCCCAACCAAGTTTACTTGGGTTCACCCGCCACCCCCCAACGCGATCAGATGCAGATCATGGCCGTCCAACGCAAGCTGCCAGAAATGCGTCGCGATCTCAAACGCTTGACACAGCAGCTCAACCGGTTGTCCGCCGCTGCTGAAAATCAGCCAACAGACGCTGGCCATCGAAAAGCTGCCTGAGCGATTTTCGGTTCCCGCAACCTTGCGACTGCCATGAGCCTTGCGCCCGTTATGAGAAATGTTTCCCCCGACCCAACCGCGGTTCACGATGCCGGCGGCACAGATCTTTGTGGCCCCGTCGATCGCAATGTGCCCGAGGGAGCACCCGTTGGTTTGATTGCGGGCTGGGGGCGTTTTCCGATTTGCGTGGCGGAGAAACTGAAAGCCCTGGGGCATCCGGTTCACTGTGTTGCCATCACGGGACACGCCGGCGAAGAACTCAATGACCTCTGCGACAGCGTGATGTGGTCAGGCGTCGGGCGTTTTGGTGGTCATCTTCGATACTTCAAACGCAACGAAGTCAGCCACGTGACAATGGCAGGCAAACTGTTCAAGTCGGACCTGCTTTACAGTGGTTCGGTTTGGATTCGACACACACCGGACTGGACGTGCATCAAAACCTTCTGGCCTTGTTTGTTCGGTGCACGCCGAGACGCACGCGATGACCGACTGCTCGGCGCGGTCATCGACACTTATGAGAATCACACCATGAAAATTTGCTCCGCCACGGACTTGGCTCCCGAACTGCTCGCGAAAACGGGGCGGCTGACACGGCGAAAACCCTCGCCGGCAATTCAGTCTGACATTGCCGCTGGCTGGCAAATTGCCAAGACCATGGGCGGGCTGGATATCGGCCAAGCCATCACGATCAAGGATGGGACCATCATCGCCGTCGAAGCAATCGAAGGGACGGACGCCTGCATCGCACGCACCGGCGAGTTGTGCCGCCGTGGTGGTTGGACACTGGTCAAAGTCAGCAAACCAGAACAAGACATGCGGTTCGACGTGCCGACCGTTGGACCTCAAACCATCCAACGCGTCCACGAAGCGGGCGGAGCAGCGATCGCGATCGAAGCCGACAAAACCATTCTGCTGGACAGCGAAACAACCATCGCACTGGCGGACCGTCTGGGGATTGCTTTGGTGGCGATGAAGTCAGCTGATACGGTGGAAAACCAACTGCCATCTTCTCGAAAAGCAGCCTGAACACGTGACTGAATCTCGCTGGTATCACACGTCGCCGCCCGCCAAGCTCAACCTTTTTCTGGAACTGTTGGCGCGTCGCGAAGACGGTTTCCATGAACTGGATACCGTGATGATCGCGATCGATTGGCGAGACGAACTTCGCCTTCGCCGCACCACTCAACCTGGCGTCCGGCTGTCGGTTGATTGGATTCCAAATCGCGCAGCCGTCGCCAATGAGTTGCAGGTCAGTGAAGACGACGAACTCTTGTTCATTCCAACGGATGGCAAAAACTTGGTCGTCCGCGTTCTGAATCGCCTGAGCGAAACCCTTGGTCTGGAGGGCGGCTGGGAAGTCCAGCTGAACAAAAACATTCCCAGTGGTGCGGGAATGGGAGGAGCCAGCAGCGATGCCGCCTCGGCGCTGCAATTGGGATGGGAAGCAGCCTGCGAAACCCATCCGGAAATGCCAGCCAGTTCCAAGCGAGAGCTGCTTTTGCCCCTGGCCGCCGAAATCGGCAGCGATGTTCCCTTTTTCTTAGGGGGGGCCAGTTTGCTCGGGGCTCCAAAGTCAACTGAAGGCATCCAATGTGCCCGTGCAACGGGTCGCGGTGAGAAACTGGAGTTCTTCCCATTAGCCAATCCGCTGCACGCAGTCGTCCTTTACCCAGCGGCAAGTGTATCAACTGCAAAGGTTTATTCTCGGTGCACCGTCCCTGATTCACCCCGTTCCAGCGATGATTTGGTGCTCGCATTGCAAGGAATGTCCGCCGAAACCACGTTTTCATTGCATAACACCTTGGAAGCGCCCGCACGCGGGCTTTCATCGCGCATCGATCCCGCCCTAGAATGTCTGTCGAAGGCTGGACTGACACATTGCCACATGACGGGCAGCGGTTCGGCTTGCTTCGCTTTGGCTGACTCGTCGCAACAAGCAGCACTCGCTGCGAAAACGCTGCGTTCGACTTTTCCAGGCGGCGCATTGATCCGACCGGTTATGAGTTGTGTGGTGCCGTCGGAGATCCACATCGCATAAGGGGACGTCGTGGAAATTACCGAGATTCGCATCAAGCTGATGGAAGGTTCGGAGGACCGTCTGCGGGCGTTTTGCTCGATCACCATTGATCAGTCGTTTGTCGTTCGTGATCTGAAAATCATCGACGGAACGAGCGGCCCCTTCGTTGCGATGCCCAGTCGCAAACTGACGGGGCACTGTGGGCGTTGCAGTTCCAAGAATCACCTGCGCGCAGCCTACTGCAATCACTGCGGCGCCAAACTGAGCGGCCACAACGCCAATTCGCCTCAAAAGCTGTATGCGGACGTCGCACACCCGATCAACAGCGAATGCCGCGAAATGATTCAGCGGGCAGTGATCGAAGAATTCGAAGCAGAACTGGATCGATCGCAACAGCCTGGGTACCGGAGTCGATATGAAGACGATTTCGATGCTGGCGACTACGACGAAGCGGACTACACCAGTTCCTCGACAGACGAATCCAAATCAGACTCCAACACCGAACCGGTCACCAAACCCGTGGCGGAGGATGATTCTGAAACCTTGATCGTTCGGGGCGAACAGGGCGACGAGCAACGCATCCCACAACCTCACCTGCATCGTCGCGGCGGTGGGTCTCGCGGTTCGACCGTCACAAACTCTCCCAACCGCGATGCTGGAGGGGCCCAACCAGATCGCTCCTCGCAAGCGAGTTCGGAACCGTTCGACGATTTTGGGTCTGGCATTTTCGATGGCTGAAGCTGATTCCGTCTCCCAACCCGAACCAAGAACGGCTGCATCTCATTCGCCTCGCCCACAGGTCAGCATCGCGGTGTCGTTGCTTCTGGTCCTGATCAGTGCGTTGTTCCTGGCGGGTTTGTTCTATGCCTCGCGAGTTCCCAGCGTTCAAACGGACGTTGCGATTTGGGTTGGTGCTCAACCGCCCGAGGACGAATCCGGCAGCCTCTCGCAAGTCATGTTCATCATGTTCACTTTCACCTCGCCACTCATGATCGCAATCACGCTGTCGTTCGTGATGTCCGTCTGGAACAAGATCACAAGAACGTGAGTCGATCTCGAAAAGGCTCGAAGAAAGCCAGCCGCAAATCGCAGGCATCCTCCAAACCTTCCGCCAATCGCAAGCCCGTGGCGCTGACGGCGGAACAAGTCTCCTCCGCGATCGACCCGATTGAATTACCAGACGCTGAACTGGAGCACCTGGCAGCGGCGATGAGCCAACGTCATGCGAATGTGATGCGGGTCCGTCGAGACCGCGCTCCAACATTTCGCTTGCAACCAAGCAGCAGCGGCTCCGATTCACGAACCGACGTGCCTTGGTATCCACTCGCTGTCTCGATCCCGGATGGCTTTCACGCCTCCCGTTCCATCGACTTTGCCGCGGGGGAATTCTATCTGCAGGACGCGGGGTCACTGCTCGCACTCGCGGCCGCGGAAGCTCACACGGGCTCACTTGCTGGGCAGCTGGTTTGCGATCTCTGTGCCGCCCCCGGAGGAAAGGCAACCGGATTGTTGGAAGCAATCGGAGACGATGGTTTCCTGCTCGCCAACGAACCGATTCGTTCGCGGATCGCACCGCTGGCGTACAACCTCTCACGAACCGGATCGGATCGTTACGCGATCAGCTGCGAAGACCCGGACGCCCTCGCGGAAAAACTGCCGGGCGTCTTCGACACCATTTTGATCGATGCACCTTGCAGTGGCCAAGCCCTGCTCTCACGTGGCCGGCAATCCAAGGGTGCCGTGAACGAGTCGATGGTCGCTACCAACGCGGCCCGTCAACAACGAATCCTGGCAGCGGCGCATCTGCTGCTGCGTCCGGGAGGCACGATCGTCTACAGCACGTGCACCTTCGCGGTGGCCGAGAACGAAGACCAAGTGGACTGGATGACCCGTGAACTGGGAATGCAGCCGTCACCAGTCGCTGCCTTGTGTGACTACCAAAGCTCGCTCACGGAATGCGGCTACCGAGTGTGGCCGCATCGCGACGGTTGCGCCGGCGCCTTCGCAGCGCGCGTGAAGAAACCGGGCGATGTTGACGCCTCTGAAGACTCGGTCGAGTTCGTCGAGGATCCCTGGTTGCTTCGCCGAGGCGTTCTCCAATCCGAGCAACCGCTCGATCCCGCTTGCGATGAAGTGCTTCAATCGGTCTTGGGAGCTTTTCCGGAAAACAGCACCGACAAGGATTCAGGGCTGTTGCGACAACGAGACTGGATCGCCGAAGCGTTCTGCAAGGGTGCACCCGAGTGGGTCAAACAAGCCTGGACCATTGGCCCCGAAGTGGCGTACCGAACCGGTCAAACCTGGAAACCGTCTCACGCTTGTGCTCTGCGACACGTCGACGACGAGTTCGCAAAGGGGGCGGGACGAATCGACTTGGATGACGCCCAAGCGGCGACCTACTTGTCGGGAGGCACGATTCCGACGGACCGCCGTGGATGGCAGATTGTGCAGCATCTCGGTCGCCCACTGGGTTGGGTCAAAGCCGACGGACGCATCGGCAAGAATCATCTGCCAACGCACGCTCGTATGCAGGTGTCACCCACAAACGGCTGAGGCAGTCGGCCGCGGCGATGGTGGGCGACGCTCAGGACGTTGAGCTTTTCGCGGAGTACATCTCGGCGTACTCGATCGCCCACGCGTCGATCAATTGGCTGAACTCTTCCGGTTCCGCGTCCGCAACTTTGGCGTAGTGCGTGCGATTGAAGAGTTCACGGTTCATCACCGTGCCTTTGCCTTTCAGGTCCAGCACTCGCAAGTCGCTGTAGGGCCGAATGACCAGTTCCAAGCGGCTGTACAGGTTCGTGCGACGTCCAGCATCGAGTCGCAAATCGTCGCGGTAACACGCCGCTCCCCAACCCTCTTCGCCGAAGACCGATTCGTAGCGAAACCCGGGAAAGTGATCTGCGACGCGGCGCACAGCCGCTTCAATTTGTTCTGACAGAGACAAGCGATACGACGTGTGAAGCCGCTTCAGGTCCTCCTCTGACATCTCCTTCTTCCGTTCCTGCGAAGCTTCATGCTCCGCACGACGGCGTCCGCGAGCGATGGCCGATTCCAATCGAGACTGAAAATCGTCGCTCATTCGTCTTTCTCAGGAGCGGATGGTGAGGCGGGGGCTTCCGTTGCAGGTGCCTCTGCTTTCGGAGCGGCCGGCGGATCCGTCTGAGGTGTTTCAGCTGGTTTCACTTCCGCTGGCTTCTCGGCGACTGGTTTCTCCGCAGCAGGCGGTTTGGCAGCCGGTTTCTTGTCCGCAGGAGGAGTCGTTTGACCTTTTTCCTTGCTGAACATTTGCATCAGATCGCCGAAGGATCGCATGGGCTCATCGCCTTTGGCCATCGCATCGCTGATCTGTGGCTTTTCAGGGTCTTTGCCGATGACTTCGTAGACTTCCGGTTTCTTCGGTCCGCGACCGCGTCCGCCTCTGCCTGCGTCGCGTCCACCGGGACGACCGCCTGGCTTGCCACCGCGTCCGCCCTGAGCACCACGGCCTTGGCCTTGGCCACCACGAGCTTGCCCGCCACGTTGACCACCTTGGCCTGATCCGCCGGACTGCCCGCCTCGACCGCGTGGTGCCGACTCAGATCGCTGACCTTGTCCGCCGCCCTGTCCGCTCGCTTGGCCACCCGTCTGAGCGCCTTGGGCACCGCGTTGTCCACGACCACCTTGGCCGCCTGGGCCACGTGCACCAGGTCCGCGACCGCGTCCACCGCGATCGTTCTGGCGACGGGCTTCCAAAGCCGCTTCGCGTTCCGGCGAGATCGCACTCAAAGCAACCCGGCGACGCTTGGCATCGGTTCCGGTCACCCAAGCGGTGATGACGTCACCAACCTGAACAGCTTCGTGCAAATCCTCGACGAAACTGTCGGAGATGCGGCTCACATGAATCAACCCGCTGCAGTCCGGTGACAATTCAATGAACACACCAAATGGCATCACGCCGACGACCACACCGATGACTTGGTCACCTGGTTTGAGCTCGGCGAGCGATGGCATCGCCGTCATCACGGCAGGTGACTCACCTTCGGAGGCACCTTCACCAAAGGGATCGCACAACCAGCGAACCAGTTGGTGCGAACGACGCTTTCCGATTTGCCATTCTTTGATCAGTTTGTCGACGGCGGCCCGTTCGGGCATTGGGCGACGCACGGGTTCCGGCGCGGCGGGTGCCTCCGATTTGGTTTCGGTGGCACCTTCTGTGGTCTCGCCATCGCTCGGGGCAGCTTCTGAATCACTTGAATCAGCGGCAGCTTCCGGTGCGGGCGATTCTTCTGAAGCAGGCGTTTCGGCTTCCTCGGCACTGGTTTCTTCGGCACTGGCTTCCGCGGCAGGCTCTTCGCTGGCCGTGTCGTCGGCTGCAGGCGTCTGGGCAGCGGGTGCATCGGAAGATTCCGTCGCGGATTCGGCTGACAGCTCCGCGGTGGTTTCACTGGCCGCAGCATCTGGCTCAGCGTTTTCGGAGGCAGCCGATTTTTCCTTGGCGGCGACTTCTTCACCGGCAGCAGTCTCTTCGCTGGCCGTTGGTTCGCTGGCCGTTTCGACCGGGGCTTCGGCGCTGGTGACCACAACGGGTTCGCTGTAATCGGGCAACTCGTAGGCTGGCGGCCGATCTGGAGGCAGTTCGATGTTCAGGGCCGTCGCGAGTTTTTTCGCGAGCGGGTAGTCATCGGGATGAATCAATGTGCCATCGAGCGTTTCTTCGCTGGCGAAGACTCGCAGGAATGGCATTGCTTGGCGAGAGTTGACAACGGAAGGCCACTCAATCGCGGTCGCCAGCTCTTCGCGGGAAGCAATCAGCTTCTCTCGGCGACGCTCATCAATGGCTTGGGAGATTTCCGACGTGATGCCTGGCAGACGCTGCATCCAAGTCGTTGCGGTCGAGTTGACGTCGACGCCGCCACGGGCTGCGCCGCTGACCATCACGTCTTCCAACGCCGACAGGACGGCGTCGTCCGACAATTCGCGTTGGAACGAACCAAGTCGCAGTTTCAACGGGTCAACTTTGACAAGTGCCTGAGCGGGTTGCATGGCCGAGAATGCGATCCAAGCTGCTGCACGGAAGCGACGCGGCGTCGATTTCATCTCTTGATCGCCTGCAGGGCCACCCGCGTAGGCGTCTGCACCACTGCGATCAGCGAGCGTCCAACGCACCGATTTGTCAGCCGATTGCTTGATCAGTTCGCCAACCGCGATCATGCAAGCCCGGCGGGCAGGACCGTTGCTGATCACGATCAAATCGACGTGATGAGCATGGATCAGCTCGCCCATCTTGGTCACGGCCAGTGTTCGCATCGCGGCGGACAGCTGACACGGGATGTCCTCGCTGTGCAGCAATCGACCGTCCGAAGAAACGATCGAGGTGGCAGCGGTTCGAGGCCCAACGGCATCGATCGACATCACCACTTTGGCTTCGACGCCCCCGCGATTGATTTGCGAGTGCAAGTTGTCAGCGGCGATGGCGACCAATCGTGAAGAAGCCTGCTCTTGCAGTTCATCCCACCACGCGGCTTCTGCAGCGTCGCGAATGATCGCTTCGTTTTCGAGCACCAACCCGGACAAGCGATCCGCCAAGGGGCGGTTGAAGCCAGCGGCGGTCTTTTGCAGTTCCGCAACCAGTTTTGCGGCGTCGTAATCAAATGCACACTGAGCGACCTGGCTTCGCAGAGCCCGGCCCAGCATGACCAATTGGAAAGAGCTCAGCTTGTTGGCAGGCATGCTTTTGCCGGCCAACGGCTTGAGCGTGCTGACCAACCAGCGACGGCGACGCTGCCGCGGGGAGATTTTCTTGGACTTCTTGGGCTTCGCTTTCGCGGGCGCTGCCTTGGCTGCAGGAGCCGTCTTGGTCACCGACTCAGCGGGTTTGTCCGTTCCGGCGGGCGTTTCCGAATCAGCGGACGCTTCAGGGCCAGCGGGTTCGGTCTGTTCTGCAGCGGTGGCATCCGCAGTGGATGCTTCCGCAGCAACAGGTTCTGTGGTGGCGGTCGCTTCGGTTTCGGTGGAGTCCGAATCCGCAGCGGGTTGCTCGCTAGCAGGTGCCTCTGCGGTTTCCGCCGTCGGAGCTTCTTCGCTGCTGGCTTCGGCTGCGCTGGCTTCGACTGTGCTGCTCGCGTCGGGTGCTGCGTCCTCGGAGGCCGCGGCCTCGGGGGCAGTTGCTTCGGCGGCTGGTGTTTCGGCCTCAGGAGCAGTTTCAGCGGTCTCAGCCGGGGCTTCTGCAGTCGGTTCCGCGGCAGCGGCTTCTGGCTGTGCTTCCGCAGCGGCGTCTGATTTCTGATTCTTGGGCTGCGAATCCGATGAATCGGCTTCGGATTGAATGTGAGGATCGTGAACTTCCATCACGCGAATTTTCGCGTTGCGTGAAAGCCAGCGAACCGCGGCGCCCATGATGCGTGGATCGCCGATCAATCGCTTGGCGATGGTCGCATCCAATTTTGCCAACACACCGTCGACATCCGCTGGGGTGCTGTCCGGCGTCGCGGGGGCTTCTTCTTCCGCCGTGGCTGCTGTCGCGACCGGCTCGGCGGCCAAGGATTCCGCCAGGCTCTTCAGGTCTTCGCCGTCGCCTTTTTGCGGGTTCAGAGCACGAACCGCCAAACGCTGCGCAAGCCCCGCCGATTCGCTGGATTCTAGTTTGACGCGGCGACTCAGGCGATCGAGCAGTCTTTTTGACTGAGCATTTCCGACCGCTCGGCCGATCGCTGGATCGACCAAGGGGGTCTGCTGCCAAGCGGCTTGCAGATCCGCTCGGTACTCGTCCAGCACTTTCTGGGTTCGCACGGCATGGGCGAGGTTCCAAAGACTGGCCTCGTCGATGTCACCGAGCTCGTCACGGCGATACCGCGAAAGGAAAGGAGGCGTGTAACCTTGCTCAATCAGTGGCAGGGCCAGGCGTAAACTCGAGACCTCGCATCGCCCGCGTTGGGCGATTGCGTCCAGATCAACAGTCATCGGATGTCGGTCGCTTTGCTAGCATCGTGGGACGATTCGAATGCGCGCGTGGCAAATCTCTCTTACGAGTGATGAGCCATCGGTCAAGACAATGCGGCGATCGAATCGAAAGAAACGGTTGAGATTGAGTCGTAAGCGTCATTCACCATCGCAGATGAAGCCACATCGAGGCGGGTCGAAACACCACCACCAAGTCAGCGTCGCGAGGACCTTCGGTGAACAGCCACGAACGGAGGCTTGGAACCAAGGCGGGAGAATAGCGCTGTAGGGCCGAACTGTCAACCTTCTCAGATCCGCGACACATACTGGCCGCTCAAGCGGCGAACAAACCGTTTCATCTCCAGAATGCTCACGATCGCATTGACCCGAGACGCGGGTAGCCCACTGCGGAGCGTCACCTCGTCGATCGCCGTGCCCGAGGTGCCCACCGCGAACAGGACCTGCCGCTCGACCTCGTTGAGCGTCATCTCACGCCCATCTCGGACTGCCTCCCCCCCATCGGCCGCTGTGGCTCGAGAGACATTCCCGCTCAGTGGTCCGAGCAGCTCCAGCACGTCGTCAGCGTGCTGAACCAGCGTTGCACCATCTCGAATCAGGTGATGACACCCCTGCGAAGCCCGGCTGTTGACCTGCCCAGGCAGGGATCCGACCGACCGGCCCAGCTCCGATGCCAAGCGAGCGGTGATCAGGGACCCGCTTCGCATGGGAGCCTCGATGACCAACGTCGCTTGCCCCAACGCAGCGATGATTCGATTGCGTTGCGGGAACATTCCACCGCGCGGCTGGGCCATCGGGGCGTACTCGCTGATCACCGCTCCACGCTGAGAAATTTCGTCCGCCAGCGGTGCATTTTCGGCAGGATAAATTTTTCCGAGCCCACCGCCGAGCACCGCAATCGTTCGGCCCTCCGCCTCCAGTGCCGCCCGGTGAGCCGCCGTGTCGATGCCCCGCGCCAGCCCGCTGACGATCGTCACCCCAGCCCGCGCCAGGTCCATCGCGATGCGACGCGTTTGCTGCAGCCCGTAGGCCGTTGCGTGCCGCGTCCCGACGATCGCAACCGAGACCGTGTCCCGCGGCAAAATCGAGCCGCGGCTAAAAATCAACGGCGGGGCGTCGTCGAGTTCTTCCAGGGCAGCCGGATACGACGCCTGCCCCCGACGCAGAATGTTGACATCCTTGGCCGCACACCAAGCGAACACGTCCTCGATATCGACGTGATCATCCGCTGTGTCGATCACGTGAGCCATCTTGGGCCCCACACCATGAACCGACGCCAACGAGTTTCTGTCTGCATTCAGGATGGAACGAGCCGAGCCAAACGCATCCAACAAGGACGTCAACGTCCTTGGCCCCAATCCCGGAAGCAAGCACAACTGCACTAATTCACGAGTGGTGTCTTCCTTTTGAGTGTTGCCATCGCCAGATGCATGAGTGTCCGAGTCCATCGGCGCGACACCCTCGTCGTCGCCTGGTTGATGTTCAGGAATCGATCGACCGTCGTTCATCGGATGGTCTCCATTGAATTGGTTCGCACGGGATCCTCTGCCGCGAAATTCATCCCACTCAATTTTCGTATGGGGGATTTCAACACGGGGAATCTCAACACGGGGACGCACCGCCCCAGAAGATCAGGCCGATAGAAAAGCGATCGCGGAGCCACTAGCATAGCAGTTCTTCTCAAACGGCTGCTTCGCTCCTTCTTCCTTCGCTCACCAATCACGGTCGACCAAATGTCATTTCGGGCCGCGTCTGACTTATGCCAGAACCTCTGCGATCACTTGGCAAAGGTCGTCTTGGGCAAAGACGAACTCGTCGATTTGTTAGTTGTCGCGTTGTTGGCCGGTGAACATGTTTTGCTGGAAGATGTTCCCGGTGTCGGGAAAACGTTGACGGCCAAAGCGCTCGCACGCAGCCTGGATGCCAAGTTCACTCGGCTTCAGTTCACGCCAGACTTGCTGCCCAGCGACATCACGGGCAGCATGATCTACCGCACCGACACCAGCCAATTTGAATTTGCACCGGGCCCCATTTTTGCCAACATCGTTTTGGCCGATGAAATCAACCGCGCCCCGCCACGCACCCAATCGGCTTTGCTAGAAGCGATGAGCGAGGGGCAGGTCACCGTCGATGGCGTGACTCACGAATTGCCGAAACCGTTCATGGTGGTCGCAACCCAAAACCCATTTGAATACGAAGGCACTTACGCGTTGCCGGAAAGTCAGCTTGACCGTTTCTTGCTGCGGACCTCGATTGGTTACCCCTCTCGCAACGTGGAACGTGACATTCTGACGACTCACCAATCAGGTGAGCCCGTTGATGAACTTCAATCCATCGTGGGCGCCGCGGAAGTCAGCGAAGCACAAGCCTATGTCGGACAAGTCCGCATGGATGAATCGCTGGTGGACTATTTGCTGGACATTGTCGAGGCAACACGTCATCACGATGCATTCCAAGTGGGTGTCAGCACCCGAGGGCTGATCAGTTTTCATCGCGGTTGCCAAGCCATGGCGATCCGGCGTGGTCGCGACTATGTCACGCCGGACGACATCAAACAAATGGCAGTTCCGTCTCTCGCTCACCGCGTGTTGGCCGAAGGCATCTTCCAAGGCGGCAACCGATCGGTGGTCGAGCAGCAATTGGCGGATTTGATCGAACCCATCCCTGTGCCGGTTTAAACACGATGGTCCTGCAGCGACGCAACACCCGCAATCGTCTGACGCGGCTCGGTTGGCAATTCATGCTGATCGGCATGTTTGGGCTTCTGGGTGGGTCGCTCAACGGATTGAACTTGCTGATCGTTGTCGCGGCGATGACGCTGGCCGTGCTGCTTGCGCAATGGCGAGTCAGCCGATCCACCATCGAATCAGTTCGAGTCGATCGACGAGTCCCGCGGGAAGTGTTCGCTGGCAAACCCGCACGGATCCGGTACCAAGTCAGCAACCGCCATCGATTGATGCCGCTGTGGTTGATCTGTCTCAGTGATCAAATCATGCGAACGGGTGCCGATACGAACTCGACCGACTCAAGCAGCAACTCTTTGCCACCAACCACCACCGCTCGCTCGCTCCACACGGGTGTGGGCCTGCTGCTGCCCTCACAAGCAACCAGCGCTTACCTGGATGTCACTTTCGAGCATCGCGGGCGCTATCAGCTGGGGCGATGGCGAGTCTCAACGACCGCGCCGTTTGCTTTGTCAACCGCTTGGCGTGAGTCGACTGACGAAGAAGAGTTCGTCGATGTCTACCCGCGACTGCTGCCCCTGACTCGATCCTGGCGGCAGCTTCTGCCCACCAAGCTCGGCAACGTCTCCTCCTCGGCTCACCGGCAGGGGCATGCCGATGAAGTCTTCTTTGGGCTTCGCGAATATCGCCGGGGGGACAGTCGCAGGCACATTCACTGGCGAACCACCGCGAGAATCGGTGATCTTGTGGTCCGTCAATTTGAGCAGCAACGACGCTTGGATCTTTGCTTTTTGGTGGATGCCTATTGCCCCGTCTCGGCTGCCGAATCCGACGCCCCACATCAGAGTGTGGAGACCGCAATCAGCCTGGCCGCTTCGCTGGTGGTTCAGCTCTTCGGTGGCTCCGGCAGTCAAATCATGCTGAGTGTTGCCGGCCAACACAATGAAACCTGTGGCGGCGGTTTTTCTCGCGAAGCCCTCCGGCGGATGCTGCAAATCCTCGCTCGATTGCAGACCACCAACACGCCTGATTTAGACGAATCGTTGGGGCAAGTGGCCAAGGCGGTCAAGCATTTGCCTGATCTGGTCGTGCTCAGTCCCAGACCGCTGTCGGAAGTTCTCGCAGCCAATGACAGTCAGTCTTCCCTCCTGCGGCAATGGCAGCAACGAGGGCGGTTGAACTGGGTCAATTTGTCCAGTCGTGACGCTGCAAGTTGGATCGCCGGAGGATCGTCTTCCCAATCACCTGCCGAGGCTCTTCATGAGTGATGCTTCGATCACCGACGATGACATGAGCGGCGCCGACGCGCTCAATCTGCGTGAACTGCAGGCGATCACCGAGACCACGCCTGATTCACCACTTCGGCTGCGAACCAAATTGGCCTTCGCCTTGGTCACGATGCTCAGTGGGTTGGTCATTGGCAGCAGCGGGCAAACAGAATCATTGCCGATCATCGTGGTGTTCTTCAGCGTGATTGGGTTCCTGTTTGTTGACTGGATGAAGCTGTTCGCGTTGCCCGCCGTGGTCGCTTATGCCGCCATGGCTATTGCCGCGATCTATTGTGTCTCGGGCTTCATGCAAGGCATACAAGTCGGCAACAAGATGGAAACCGTCGCGGAACTGCTGATCATCGCGCAGTCCATTTTGATGCTCCAGGAAAAGACCTCGCGACTGTTCGAGCAATTGATGGTTTTCGCGTTGCTGAACTGCGTCGTGGCAGCGGTCTTCAATGACGCGTTTGCCTACGCGATTTTCTTCGTTCCGTTGACGATCTGCAGCGGCATGGCGATCGCCTTGCTCGCCGCTGACAACTTGGTCGAGCAGGCTCAGTCACCGGATCAGCAAGCGAGTTTGCTGGCTCGAGGGTTGGAGGCAGACGCAGAAACAGACGCCTTCAATATCACCTGGAACAACTCCGCCGCGGTGGATTCCTTTGCTCGCGCGGGGGTGAGTTTGCCCTGGATGGTCGGAGTGATTTTGTTTCCAGCGGTGCTGCTGTTTGCCGCCATGTTCTTCTTTGGTCTTCCGCGTCGCGTGGACGCCAACCGAGGAAGCTCGCAAGGTGTCGCGATGGTTGGGTTCAGCGACACGTTGCACCTGAGCGACATCAGCCAAATGCAACAAAACTCTCAACGAGCCTTGCGCGTTGACCTGATCGACCGCGAAACGAAAAAGCCCTATCCCGTTGTCAGCGACCTGTACTTACGCGGCGCTGTGCTGGAACAGTACTTGGCCGATGAAGCGACGAGCTGGCGAGCGACGTCGGTGTCCAAGTCGCCACCTCCACCACTGCCCCCAGAATTCGTTCCGAAACGAATCAGCGACTCCAATTTTTATGATCGTGTCAACGTTCGCATTGCTTGCGAATCGATGTCCACCGAATCGCTGTTTGCCATCGCTCCCTATCACTGGTCTCCCGGCAGTGACGACCTGATGGAACTCAGTGGCAAGTGGACGGTCGCGCGTCGCAATGCTTCGGGAGGGTCTGTCGCCACCGGTGCGTTGGGTCTGCCTTGGTACCCGCCGGTCAAGTATCACTTCGGAACCCACGCGTTTCGAAGTGGCGTTCAAAGCCGCTGGTTGGCGTACAAGACCCCGGTGCTCGATCGGTCCCTGGAAAATTCCCCTTCCCCCGCCGATCTGACCGCGAATGATCTGAATTACTTGGACCAATTGCTTGAGTACCCGCAAGTCCTGATCCCCACCGCAGAATCGCTGGCGAACAAGATCGTTGAAGACATGCCACCGAACAAACGCACCCCCGCGGGAATTGCGGACGCGTTTCAAAAGCATTTGTCGCTGAGCAGTGACTTCCGCTATTCGTTGCAGCCCAACCCATCGGCGATGGTCGGCGTCGATCCAATCGAGCAATTTTTGTCGACCGACCGACGTGGCCACTGCCAATTCTTTGCTTCGGCGTTGGTGATGATGCTGCGCAGCCAAAACATCCCCGCTCGCGTGGTCGTTGGTTATCACACCGATGAATTCAGCGAACTGGGGCAGTACTTCATCGTTCGCCAAAGCCACGCTCATGTCTGGGTGGAGGCCTTGATCGCTCGCGCCGACATCCCCATGGGGACATCGGTTTACGGGCAACCGGAGTCCGATTTTTACTGGTTGCGTTTGGACCCCACCCCAGGCGGCGGAGGCGTGGCAGGAGCCGAAGCGAGTAGCAACCAAATGCTCGATTTAGCACGGGATCTGTGGGACGACTATGTCATCGAAATGGATTCCAAGCGACAAGAGGCGGCCCTGATGTCGACACCAGGCTTGGCACCGATGACCGCTTCCTATCGATCATGGATCGATCGCACAAAGGAACTCGCCATGCGAATCAACTCGGGCGATGTCGAAGGCATTGGCGGTGGCAAACTGTTTTCTTGGCAAGGTGCCGTCGCCGCGATCGTGCTCACCATCCTGGCCATGGTTGGGCTGAAAATCCGCTTCCCACGATGGTTGCAGAGCAAACTTGGCAAGCATCGGCAAATCAAGGCCCCACGCCCCTCGATCCCTTTCTACGCTGAAGCACTCGACCTGCTTTCAAGTCTTGGTATCGAACGACGCCCGGGCCAAACCCCGGAAGAACTGACCCGGCAATTGGAAGCCACTGACGTGTCGCCGGGCCTGGATCCCACCCGCAGTCCCCAATCCGAAGCTCATTCGGACTCGGGTCAGCAGTCGTCCCAGCTTCATGCTCCTATGCGTCGATTGACCGACGCGTTCTACGCATTACGGTATGGGCAGATGCCGGCCGGAGATCCAGAAGCCTCCGGCCAAGTTTCCCGTGTTGACCCCAAAGTCTCCGCCGTGAATTCCAGATCGGCTGCCCCTGCACCCCAACCGGAGTCGTCGCTGTTGTCACGCCCTGACGTGGAAGACGCACTGAGTACCCTTCGCCAAATTGCAAAGCGTTCCACCCCATGATCATCACCATCGACGGTCCAGCCGGAGCAGGCAAGAGCAGCATCGCACGACGCGTCGCCAACGAACTTGGGTTCGAATTCCTCGATACCGGAGCGATGTATCGCGCCGTGACTTGGGGCGCCATGCAGCGTCAGATCGCGTGGGACGACGTGGATGCGTTGGTCGATTTCGCCGATGCCGTCTGTTTGGTTTGGCAGGACGACTGCATCTATCTCGACGACCAAGATATCTCCGAAGAAATCCGTTCGCCGCAGGTCACTCGTCACATTCGGCACTTGGCGGACCCACCAAGGATTCGCGAGCGGATCACATCGCAGCAGCGTCGCATCGCCACCGGGCGTGACATCGTGACGGAAGGTCGTGACCAAGGCACCGAAGTCTTTCCCGATGCCCATTGCAAGATCTTCCTGACTGCATCCCCGGAAGAACGCGCTCGTCGACGGCAGCAGCAACTCGCCCAAAGCGGCCAGGTGATGTCGGTGGAAGAAATTCTGACCGCGCAGAATCAACGCGATCTCGAGGATCGAATGCGACCCGTCGGAAGGTTGCGAGCCGCTGCCGACGCGATCGTTCTGCAAACCGATGGGATGACTCCCGACGAAGTCCGCCAAGAAGTTCTGCGGTTGGTTCGCAAATGCCTGGATGCCACGGCGACCAATTCCACGTCGAGCGATCCAAACGCATGATCATGTCTGAGAGCGACCCAAGTGACGAAGCCGCTTCCCCGTCCTCGATCGCAGCGAAACTGGTCTCTCAACTGAATCAGTCGCAGCAACGTTTGATCCTGGCCGAAAGCTGCACCTGTGGCGCTGCTGCCGCCGCGATTGGAGGCGTTCCGGGTGCGTCCAACGTGTTCTGCGGTAGCGCGGTGACGTACCGGGAAACCACCAAACAAGCGTGGCTGGGAGTCTCGGAAGCCGACCTGAAACAGCACACTGCCGAGAGCCAGGCGATCACTAACGCGATGGCGACCTCGGTCCTTCAACGCACCCCTGATGCAACCATGTCCGCGGCCATCACGGGACACCTCGGCCCCGACGCGCCGCCCGAAGTGGACGGCGTCGTCTTCATTGCTGTGCTGCGGCGTGGGTACGAACTGGAACCGCGACGAGTCGTGCTTCGCAGCTTCGCTCGCTTGGACCGACAAACCGAAGCCACCGCCGAATTGCTGGTCGCGATTCATCGGAGTTTGTAGAAATGCCGGCCCGAAACGCAGGGTGTCTTCCCTGGCGAGGTCGAAGAAGGCCTTGGGGCATCAGGATTTGATGGTTGCGGGATCGACCATTGGCGGTGGCGATGAAGTATGGTGGGTGCCCCTTCCCTGCCTCTCACCCACGAAGGATTCTCGCGATGCGATCCTTTCCCATTTTGTCACGCTGTTTTGAACGAGCCGGTTTTCACTCGGCTTGGACACTGCGAAGCGCGGCCGCGACTGTCTGTTGGTTGGCTTTCGCCGTCAGTGGTTTCGCTGAGACGCCCAAGAACGTGTTGTTGATCTGCGTCGACGACTTGCGACCTGAGTTGGGCTGTTATGGAGCGGACTACATCTCGTCGCCCAACATTGATTCACTCGCCGCCAAAGGCATCCAGTTCAATCGGCACTTCGTGCAGGCCCCGACCTGTGGTGCATCTCGATTTGCGATGCTGACGGGTTGTTACGGTCCTTCGGGAAACCACGCGTTGTTTTCGCGAGCCAAGCAGATGGCGAAGGACCCGAGTTCCGTCACCCCGTCGATGCCGCGTTGGTTCCGCGATCATGGGTACACCAGCGTTTCCGTCGGCAAGGTCTCGCATCATCCCGGCGGTCGTGGCGGAGCGGACTGGAACAAAGAGGACGAGATTGAAATGCCAGGTGCTTGGGACCGGCACCGGATGCCCACCGGGCCGTGGCAGCATCCTCGCGGAGCCATGCACGGCTTGGCCGATGGCGAGATTCGAAAAGACGCCAGCCAAATGGATGTGTTCCAATCGGAAGGCGGTGAGGCGAAGTACCCTGATGATTTGATCCTGGAAACGTCGCTGGATGAGCTTGCCACGCTGGCCAAGGACGCCGCCGACAAGCCGTTCTTTTTGGCGGTCGGGTTCATTCGACCGCACCTGCCCTTTGGGGCTCCCGCCGAGCACATGGAACCCTACCGGCAGACCGTGTTGCCGAGGATCGAGCATCCCACCAAGCCATCAGGCCAAACGACTTGGCATCGATCCGGTGAGTTCATGCGATACAACCGCTGGGGCAAGGATCCGAACCAAGACGCCGAATTCGCGGAGGCCGTCCGGCGGCACTACGCCGCTTGTGTGTCCTACGCGGATGCGAACGTGGGCGAGGTGTTGAAGCAACTCGATGAGCTGGGCCTGCGAGAGTCCACCGTCGTGGTCGTTTGGGGAGATCACGGTTGGCACTTGGGCGAACATGCGATTTGGGGCAAGCACGCTTTGTTCGAGGAATCGCTGCACTCGCCGCTGATCATTCACGATCCGTCGATGAGCAGCTCCAGCCAAACGGACGCGATCGTGGAAACGATCGATGTGTTTCCGACGTTGTGCGAGCTGACCAATTTGCCGTCGCCGCCAAAGGTCGATGGCGAGTCGTTGGTGCCCGTGTTGAAAGACCCGGCGTCCTCCGAAGGCGAAGCGGTTTCGTATGCGAAGGCGACGACGATTCGCACGTCGACGCATCGTTTGATCTCGCATCCGAAGGGTTTTTATGAGTTGTACGATCATGAAACGGACCCCGGCGAAACCAAAAACGTCGCCGACGAAAACCCTGAACTGGTTCAGCAGTTGCAACAACGTTTGAAAGAACGCTTGGCCAACCGTCAGCAGTTCTGAGCAGACAAAGTGGCATAGGCTTCCAGCCTGTGATTCCGACTCCCCAGGCTGGGAGCCTATGCCACACTCGACTATTGCCTGTTTGCTTCTTTGGAGTCTGCGCCGCCGACCTGTTTGAGGAAGTTAAACATTTGTTGCCTTTCCATTCGTGGGTCCAAACAGTCTTTCTCAAAGATTTTGCAGAAGTGCAACCGCCAGTCGTCATCGCTGTCTGGGGCACCGTCTGGAGATTCGTCAGCAATCCGCCAGTCCAACTCGGTGTGCGAGTTAATGCGAGTCTTCCCGCTCCCTGACACACTCATTTGCTCGACCACCTTTGGTAGCCATCGGCCATTCCGTTTTTCGTAAGACGTTCCAATGGTGGCAACCAGAGCTCCATTTTTCTTGAGGCGGTAATCTACCAAAGTGGGTAGCCAATCATTCTTTTTTGAAAAGGTTACCTTGCAAATGATTGGTATTCGCACACCGCCGTAAACATACGAGGCCGTTAGCGTTTCTCGGTCATCGGACCACTCCACATTCTCAATGAGATCTTTGTTGAGGAAGATACTTGTGAACCATTCTTTCGTACATCGGCCGGATAGCAAATTCGAATGTCGAGCGAAAGGTAGCACGAAAGGATGGAACCAAGCCCTGTGCGTTCGAGGAGGATCTGGCTCTTCACCGATGATGTATTTGGAAACCCCTAGTGGGGTTGATAGTGTGGCTTGGCGCACAAACAGGATGGCGGGTTTTTGATTAACACGTAGTCTGTGGTCCCACAGCGGGCGAGTGGTTGAAAGGCCTTTCTGAACAGGCACTTCACCGAAACCATGATAGGTCCATGAAGCTTTGTTATTGTCACCAGGTCCCAACGCAATGATTTCCGACATGTGTATGTCTTGCGGATCCTCACTGCGTTCTACAATCTGAGTTATCTGCGAGTCCATCCAGCAGGCGAAGTCCGCCGGGAAATCGTTCCAAGACTCCAAGAAGTGAACCGCGTGTTTTTGAGCCAGGCCTATGTCCGATGACCGCTCGTCTGAACCGAGTATGCCAGTGGGCTGCGGAGGCTCGTCTGAAAAAGTGCTGTGACCGGAGAGAACCGCCATGGCGATGGCCGCAATGTTTACCCCAGTCCGCAGTCGTCGAAACGAAGCTTTCATCAGTGTTCACCTTCGCCGCAGCAGCGGCTGTTGCAAGTCAGTGTTCAGTTTCGTGAGGCAAGGACTAAGTCGCTGCGTCTTTTGAACTGGGGCAGGTTGAATGGACTGCTCCGTCCTGCCTTTGAGGTGTGAATCCCCTGTGAATCAGTCTCGTGGGGTGAAGTCCTGGAGTCAAGAAAAACGATTGGATCGAAAGATGGCAAAGTGGCATAGGCTTCCAGCCTGTGGAGTGAAAATCACAGGCTGGAAGCCTATGCTACTATTTTGGCGTACAGTTCGCGGTAGGCGTCGACCATTGCGTCGATGGTGAATTGGGAACGGACGCGAGACTGGTTGGCTTGTCCGGTTTGGTTTGCCAGTTCTTCGTCGGCCAAGAATCGTTCCAGCGAATGGACGAGCGCCGTGTCATCGTTCAGCTCGAAACCTTGGTTGGGATCATGGCCGATCAACTCTTGGCTGCCTTCGACATGGCTGCTGACGACGGGCTTGCCCGCCGCCATGGCTTCCAAAATCACGTTGGGCATGCCTTCATAACGGCTTGGCAAAACCACCACGCGGCTGGCGGCGATCCAGCTGGCGATGTTGCTCTGCCATGTCAGCACGCGAACGCGGTCGCCGGAGACTTGCTTCGCCCAGTTGGCCAGTTCGTTTTGCAGTGGGCCGTTGCCGATCAGCACCAACTTGCGATGGCTGTCTTCGGGAGCGAACCGCTCGACAGTGCGTTGCAGGTGCTCCAAGCCCTTTTGCGTGTGCAGTCGCCCGACGAACAGAACCACGGGACTGTCGGCGGGCCAACCCAGGTCGGTCCAGTCAATTGGATCGGCGGAAGCAAACGCATCGACGTCGACCGCGTTTGGGATCACCGATGTGCGATCCGGTAAGAGGTTCAGTTGTTGCTGCGCGAAGGTCTCGACCGCTCGGCTGACGCAGACCACGTGGTCCACGTTGCGAAGCGTTTGTCGTTCCACCGCCAGTCGCAACGAATTGGGTTCGGCGACACGGATGCCGGCGACTCGTGGTTGTCGGGACGAGACGTTGAGCATGCCGAGGACGTTGGCGTGCCACAGAAACGTTTGAACCAATGAACCAGGTCGACGTGCCAGCCAACCTCGCAACTGAATCGTCGCTGGCAGAAAACCGCGAGACGTTTGGACTCCGCCGCTGGTGACCTCGATGCCTTCGTCATGCAACTGTTGGACGAGTCGGTCGTTGCCTTTGGGCAGAGAGTCTGCGGTGGGCAGTTTGCCGAAGCTGAACAGTCGCACGTCATCGCCTCGATCGCGAAGACCGATGGCGAGTTGTGTGAGCGCTCGTTCGGCCCCGCCAAAGTTCATCTCGGTGATGATCAGGTCAATGTTCATGGTGCCAATCGCAACTCAGAGCCACTCACAATTCACAGCACCGGCCCGACCGTCCACGGCACAAATTCATGGTCGCCCAATCCAAGGCGTTCGCTGGCGGTTTGCATTCCGCTGGCGAACTGCAGCAACTCTTCGAACAGTTGATCCGCGAGCTCTTCCATCGAGACACCCTCGAGCAACTGGCCTGCGTTCCAGTCCATGTCGTCTCGCATGGCGTGGAACAGAGCCGAGTGACTGGCGATCTTGATCACGGGAACCGGTTTGCCGCCGAAGCAACTTCCGCGGCCGGTGGTGAACAACACCAAGTTGCAGCCGCCGGCGACCTTGCCCGTGACGCTGGACGGATCAAAGCCCGGCGAGTCCATCACGTACAGACCTTGTTTGGGCACCGTGTCCGCGTAGTCCAGGACACCATCGAGGATTCCCGTTCCGGACTTGCTGACTGCACCGAGCGATTTTTCGGTGATCGTGGTCAGCCCACCGGCTTTGTTGCCGATCGAAGGGTTGTTGTCGATCTCGCCGCCGTACATCGCGACGTGCTGCTTCCACCAATCGACTTTGTCCATCAAACGCTGGGCCACCGTTTCGTCACGCGAACGGGCGACCAGCAAGTGTTCGGCGCCGATCAGTTCGGTGGTCTCGCTGAGCACCGCCGCGCCCCCGTGAGCGACCATGCGATCGGCGAGTGCACCGACCAACGGATTCGCAGTCCATCCCGAATGGCCATCGCTGCCGCCGCACTCCAGAGCGAGTCGAAGGTGGCGAGCCGGGACCGTGGTTCGCGAATTTTGGTTGGCGATCTCGAGCATCGTTTCGAGATGCTTTTCCGCGCGATCGATCGTCGCTCGCGTGCCGCCTTCGGCTTGCATGGTCAGCATCGTCGTCGAGACCGATTCCGATTCGGGCGAGGTGATCGGCAGCGACCGGGGGTCGGAAATCGCGACCAATTGGTGATGTTCGCTCAGGTACTCGGGCGTCGTTTGTTCGCAGCCCAGTCCGATCGTCAGGCAGGATCCGACATTCGCGTGACCAGCGTAGCCCTTGAGGACTCGGCCGAGCATTTGTTGTTTTTGGCCGGCGTAGCGAAGCGCGCAGCCGGTCGTGTGCGTTCCGATCGCGATTCCATCCACGTTGGGGAATTCCGCCAAGCGTTCGGGAGGAAACCGAGCCGCGACATGGTGGCAAACCGTCGCACTGCAATTCACGCGAGCCAGAATCTGAACGTAATTTCGCGAGCCGACTTGGCCGTCCGGTCGCACGAACCCTTGCCAGGTTTTTTCGGCTGGAACGGTTGGCTTTTTCGCGGGAGCGGATTTTGAGAAAGCGGTTCCGACCAGCGAACGCCAATCCGAGTCGACTTGATGGGCGTCGACCAAATTGTGCGAGTGCACATGTTCACCGACGCGGATGTCGCAGGAAGCTTTGCCGATCGGCTGGCCAAATTTGATCACCAATTCGCCGGCGGGAATCGCTTGAGCGGCGACTTTGTGTCCCGCGGGAACGGCGGACCCTGCGATACGGAGGTTGCCGATTGTTTCGCCTGCCACCAAGGCCCGCGCGGCCATCCAAACGTTGTCGCCATCGTGCAGTTGAACGACGCCATGGTCGGTTCCGTTGGGGGCAGCACCGTCCGGGCTGTTTTCGGATGGATCAGCGACCCCGGAGCCCTCCGCGTTGGCATTGGGATTCGGTGTCGAGGCGGATGGGTGGTCGGTGCCAGTCATCTATTGAGCGGTGGTGGTTGGAATTTTCCGAGCTGCTACCATTTTCACTTCCGGCAGTCTGACAGACCCCGGACTCGCTCGCCATCATGGCGAGGAGACGTACCTTCGCATTCCTTTCGCTTGCCAACTGGGCTGAACCCCCGATGAAAATTCACGAGTATCAAGGCAAACAGCTTTTCCGAACCGCCGGCGTGCCGGTTTTGGAAGGGCACATGGTGACAACGCCTGACGAAGCGGCTGCCGCATACGACAAACTGGGTGGCAAAATCGCGGTCGTCAAAGCTCAGATTCACGCGGGCGGGCGTGGCAAAGGCAATGTCATCGACAACCCGGACCAAAAGGGCGTCGTCCTGGTCAAATCGGCCGAAGAAGCCAAAGCGGCAGCCGAGGGATTGTTGGGCAACAAATTGGTCACCATTCAAACCGGGCCCGAAGGCCAAACGGTTTCCAAGGTCTTCGTCGAAGCCGGATGCGACATCGCTCGCGAATTGTACTTGGGCATCGTGGTCGACCGCGGCAGCAGCAAGCCCGTACTGATGGTCAGCACCGAAGGTGGTGTGGAGATCGAAACCGTCGCGGAAAAAACACCCGAACTGATTTTCAAAGAACACTTCGATCCCGCGATCGGGCTGGACGGTTTCCAGGTCCGCAAGCTTTGCAAAAAGCTCGGCATCGAAGGTGCTGCGGCCAAGAGTGCTTACAAATTCATGACCGCGATGTGCCGTTTCTTTGTCGATTTCGACTGCGAAATGGCTGAGATCAACCCCTTGGTGATCACCGGATCAGGCGAGATGGTGGCTTTGGACGCCAAGATCATCTTCGACGAGAACGCGATGTTCCGTCACAAAGACTTGGAAGAGCTGCGGGACCTCAGTGAAGAGGAAGAGTCCGAAATGCGAGCCAAGAAGGCTGGGCTCAGCTACGTCAAGCTCGATGGCAACATCGCTTGCTTGGTCAACGGAGCCGGCCTGGCGATGTCGACCATGGACATCATCAAGTACCACGGTGGCGAACCGGCCAACTTCTTGGACGTCGGTGGGGGAGCCAACGCGGCTCAGGTCACCGAAGCGTTCCGGATCCTGTTGTCGGACCCCAACTGCAAGGGTGTGTTGGTCAACATCTTCGGCGGGATCGCTCGTTGCACGACGATCGCGGACGCGTTGATCACGGCCAGCAAAGAAGTCGGGTTCAACGTGCCTTTGGTGGTGCGATTGGAAGGAACCGAAGTCGAGGAAGGCCGCAAAATGCTGGCGGAAAGCGATGTCGACATCATCAACGCGATGGATTTGACCGACGCGGCGAAAAAGATCGTCGCAGCGACTGCGTGACGCTTCGCGTCGAGCGACTCGCGATCGGCTTCCAGTCGGTCGCTTGATTTGTAAACAAGATTCAGGCATCGCCTGATCTCTTCCTTCCAAAACATCACCCTCGGCTGTTGGTGCGACGCCACCAGCCAAACGCGAAAAGCTATCAACATGAGTATTCTGGTCGACAAAAACACCAAGGTCATTTGCCAGGGGATCACTGGCAACGCCGGGAAATTTCACTCTCTCGGGTGCCGCGACTACGGTACGCAAATGGTTGGCGGTGTCACGCCCGGCAAAGGTGGCCAAGACGTCGAAGGCATTCCTGTTTTCGATACCGTGGAAGAAGCGGTTCAAAAGACCGGCGCCGACGCGACGATGATTTTCGTCCCGCCGCCGTTCACCGCGGACGCCATCTTGGAAGCCGTTGACGCTGGCATTCGTGTCATCGCCGCCATCACCGAAGGCGTGCCTGTCATCGACATGGTCCGAGTCTACGAAAAGGTCAAAGCCAGCGGATCGACGCTGATCGGCCCCAACTGCCCCGGTTTGATCACCCCCGGTGAATGCAAAATCGGCATCATGCCCGGTTACATCCACAATCCCGGCAAAGTTGGCGTGATGAGCCGCAGTGGAACGCTGACCTACGAAGCCGTTTGGCAAACCAGTTCGCTGAAACTCGGCCAAAGCACCTGCGTTGGTCTGGGTGGCGACCCGATCGTCGGAACGAACTACATCGACCTGTTCAAGATGTACCAAGAAGACGACCAAACCGAAGCGATCTTGATGATCGGTGAAATCGGTGGCAGCGCTGAAGAAGAAGCCGCCGCGTTCGTCAAAGAGCACGTGACCAAGCCGGTCGCCGCCTTCATCGCGGGTCGCACCGCACCTCCCGGAAAACGCATGGGCCACGCCGGTGCGATCATCAGTGGCGGCAAAGGAACGGCAGAAGAAAAGGTCGCCGCGTTGGAAGACGCCGGCATCGTCGTCGCTCCTTCGCCCGCTGAAATGGGCGAAGCCGTCGTCAAGGCAATGTCGAAGTAGTTCCGACAACGAGGATCCTCTCGTGTTGAACAGGGCGTGCAGTTTTGAAGTGCTGTATTGCCGAGCGTTTATCATCACCCTCCCCCTGGGAGGGTCGAGCGAAGCGAGGGGAGGGTCGAGCATGGAAAACGGCGCGGATTGCCCTCCCCCGGAAATCTCGCTGAACGCTCGCTTTCCGACCCCTCCCGCTGCGCGGGCGGGGTTTTGCAAGCCGTCGGCCAGGTCTCACCTGGCCTGACGAATCGGTGGAAAGCGGTCCAATCAAGGTGGTCGCATTTTGCTCGGGTTTCACAGGGGCTTGCGTTCGCGAGTGAGGCCACGAAGTGGTCACAGACGGTAGCCGGTGGTCGAGCAAAGCGAAAACCACCGGACAGTGACAGTTCCACATCCGTGCTCGTTCCTTGCTGACGCGGCGGGTTGGGGGAGCACTTGCGAGTGGCAGTTTTGCCGCGTGTGCCACGCTGGCGGGCTGTCACTGATGAGCTGCTGAATTCAGGTCACGATCCTCGGATTTGGCGCAAGTCATTGTCTCGCAGGGGCTTGCGGCCAGTCTTTCTGTCTGCGGCACAGCGATTGCTTATTGGGCGGCTTCAACGAACAAAGCTGCCATTTTGGTTGGCCGTGAAGTCGGACGCGTTTGAAATCGCTCCGATCAGCCAGCCGGAACCGGTTAGCCCCACCACACATTTCCCCCACATCTCGACTCCAGACCACGAAAGGTGTCACGGACATGGCAGCAGCCACCAAGAGTGCAACCAAAATTCGTTTGCAACCCCTCGGCGAACGCATCGTTGTTCAGCGTGAGGAAAGCGAAACCACGACCGCCGGCGGCATCGTGTTGCCCGATTCGGCCATGGAAAAGCCTGCTCGAGGGACCGTTGTGGCCTTGGGCACCGGCAAATTGCTGGACGACGGCAGCCGAGCTGACTTCCAACTCGTCGCTGGCGATCGCGTGCTGTTCAGCAGCTACGCCGGCGAAACCGTCGAAGTCGACGACGCCGAATACCTGCTTATGCGAGAAGACGACGTCCTGGCCGTGATCGAGTGATCATCGGCGATGGTTTCCATCGCGTTGTTCTGAAACCCATCTCTGCACACCTTTAAATTTAATAGACCACCATGCCAAAAATCATTGCGTTTGACCAAGAAGCACGCGAAGCCATTCGCCGCGGCGTGTCCAAACTCGCTCGCACCGTGAAAGTCACTTTGGGCCCCAAGGGTCGCAATGTGATTTTGCAAAAGAGCTTCGGCAGTCCCACCGTGACCAAAGACGGCGTGACCGTTGCCAAGGAAATCGAACTGGAAGACCCCTATGAAAATATGGGTGCTGCAATGGTTCGCGAAGTCGCGAGCAAGACCAGTGACGTTGCCGGTGACGGAACGACCACCGCAACCGTGATGGCCGAAGCGATCTTCAACGAAGGCCTCAAAGCCGTCGTCGCTGGCGTCAACCCGATCCAAATGAAGAGCGGAATTGAAACCGCGGTTGCCGACATCACCGAGCAACTTCACAGCATGGCGGTCAAGGTCAAAGACCAAGAAGCCATGGCCAACGTCGCGACCATCGCCAGCAACAACGACCGTGAAATCGGAACGTTGCTCGCCGACGCGATGAGCAAGGTCGGCAAAGACGGCGTGATCACCGTCGACGAAGGCAAGAGCCTGCAGACCGAACAAGAGTGGGTCGAAGGCATGCAGTTCGATCGCGGCTACTTGTCGCCTTACTTCGTGACCGACTCGACCAGCATGGAAGTCGTTCTCGAAGACGCCTATGTCTTGGTCTTCGAAAAGAAGATCAGCAACATCAAAGACATGGTGCCGTTGCTCGAAAAAGTCGTTCAACAAGGCAAGCCTTTGTTGATCATCGCCGAAGACGTCGATGGCGAAGCACTCGCAACGCTCGTAATCAACCGTCTGCGTGGCACGTTCACCGTGTGTGCAGTGAAGGCACCTGGCTACGGCGATCGTCGCAAAGCCATGATGGAAGACATCGCGATTTTGACCGGTGGTCAAGCGATCTTCGAAGCGTTGGGCGTCAAGCTGGAAAGCGTCGACCTGCCACAACTCGGTCGTGCCAAGAAGATCATCGTCGACAAAGACAACACGACGGTCATCGAAGGTGGCGGCAAGAGCACTGACATCAAGGCTCGCATCGACCAAATTCGTCGCGAAATCGAGCTCAGCACCAGCGACTACGATCGCGAAAAATTGGAAGAGCGTTTGGCCAAGTTGGCTGGCGGTGTTGCCAAGGTGAACGTCGGTGCGGCAACCGAAAGCGAAATGAAAGAAAAGAAGGCTCGCGTCGAAGATGCGTTGCACGCGACTCGCGCAGCGGTCGAAGAAGGCATCCTGCCCGGCGGTGGTGTGGCCTTGCTTCGTGCCAGCGGCAAAGTCAAAGCGGCTGAGACCCTGAGCGACGACCAATTGGTTGGTTACAACATCGTTCTGCGTGCCTGCCGTGCTCCGTTGACCATGATCAGCGAAAACGCTGGCCAAGACGGCGGCATCGTCTGCGAAAAAGTTTTGGCGATGAAGGGCAACGAAGGCTACAACGCGTTGACCGACGTTTACGAAGACTTGGTCAAGTCCGGCGTCATCGACCCAACCAAGGTGACTCGCACCGCATTGGGCAACGCAGCCAGCGTCGCAACCTTGTTGCTGACCAGCGACGCGTTGGTTGCTGAGAAGCCAGAAAAGAGTGGCAAAGCCGGTCACGGTGGCGACCACGACATGTATTGATCCAGTCGGGCCGAACGTTCCGTTCCGCCCTCTGTGTTCCAAGCATCCAACCCTTCGCTGTTCTTCAGCGGAGGGTTTTTTATTGGGGCAGCGCAAACGGAAATTCCCATTGCTGAGTGCCGCCGGCTTGGGTGGGACGGGTTCTGTGCGGAGGACCGTTCGGCGATTGTTTGCCGTGTTCTTCAGTCGTCTTTGCGTTTCTGGTGACTCCCACGCTCCTCGTGTTATTCACGTTCGCTGGTGAGTCCGTTGATTGCGATCAGTTTGTTGAATCGCTCCAAGCAGCAAGCGGAGTGAAACAGGCGGATGCGGCTCCACTCCCAGCGGGTTTCGATTCTGCTATTTGCCGTTGCCTTGAAGCACGCAGCTTTCGACCGTTTCTTGGTAGGCTTCCAGGCCGGGGACTTCGAGGTCTTTGATTTTGGCGCCGTCGTCCCAGCGGCGGACGAGCACAACCGTTTCGTGGTGCGGATTCTTCTCGAATTCGGCGACTTCTTCGGGCGTGAACTTTCCACCTTGCAGGTCCAGGCTTCGTTTCGACGCCTGCGACAGCCCGTCGTGATAGCGGGGGTCGACTGCGCAGAGGTATCGTTTCGCAGGCACATGCTGACGAATGGATTCGATGATCACAGTTGGAAAGAAGGGCTCGAGCAGGTCTGCCCCAACGGTCTCGTGGCACCAATCTTCTTGCAAGAAATCCCCCTGGGCATCGTGCTCGTCCATTAGGAAGTGACCGATGTCGTGCAGCAGCGCTGCGGTCACCTGTTCGTCAGTGGCTCCGTTGGTTCGTGCCAGGAACGCCGCCTGCAGCCCGTGCTGAAGTTGGGTCACGGACTCGTCGTAGAAGCTCTGGCCATGCTGGTCCATGTATTGGAACAGCAAGCTGACTTTGTCTGCCGCTGTCTTTGCGTTCTCGAGGCACTCCGCCAGCGAGGTGTCGACTTTCTGATTCATGATTGTTCCGGGGGTTTGCCGTTGAAGTGACCGATTTTACTAACTCGCATTCTCTGATCGCCAGCCTTCGCCGCCTCCGCGAAGGCTTGTCGTTTGTCGGCGTAATACGATGCGCGAAGATCGCCTTCTGCAAGCGCGTTGTAGGTGAGGTAGAGCGTCCGCCGGGACTGATCCGTTTGATTGAAAGGACTGTAATGGGGGGCATAAGAGCTGAAGAACAATGCGTCTCCAGCTTTCATCGGGATCGGTTCCCAGTTCAGTGATTTTGCTTTGCTCTCTTCAATGCAGCCCTGGTCGTTCAGGTGAATCAAACCTTCGCGGTGCAACTCTGGAGCGAAGTAAAGGCAGCCGTTTTCTGGTGTCGCGTCATCAATTGCGATGGAGCACGTGATGTGCAGCTTCACGAATTCATAGGCGGGAGCATCCTGGTGTGCGGCGTATCCGCCACCACCGGGATACTTGTAGTTGATTTTTTCTTTGTACAGGACAACAGGCTGCCCGAGCAGGCTGCCGGCTGTTTCCGGGACTTTGCCGGTGGTCAGCAGTCGTCGCAGTCCGTCATGAAAATCGATGATGTACTCCGTTCGAGCCGGCCTTGCGATGGGACCGATTTGCTCAAAGTGATGCATCCACTTTTCCGGATCGGGCGGCCATGAGCTAATTTGCTCCACCCATTCTTTCAGGTCGTTGGTTTCGGTTTCAGAAAGAAAGCCAGGGAATTGGACGTAACCTTTTTGTTCCCATGTTTCGAGGTGATCCACTGACGGAGAGATGCTCATGGCGTGACTCCTGTCGGCACTGCGGTTTCGGGAAGAGGGTGTTCAATGGTTTCCATCGGGAAGGAACTTCCTTGTTTTCGAAAGTAGAGAGCCACAACCGCCGCCAGGGCGATGGAGGCAGGTGAAATGACCACAGCGAGCCTGAACAGCAGGCCTTTGAAGTCGACCGATTCGGGGCTGATCAGATGAAAAAGGATCATCATGAAGATGGTGCAGAAGTAGCCCGCGCAGTCGCCTAGGTAGAGCAAGTACCCCGCGTTGGCTTTTTCTTTCAGCAGCGCGACTGCCCGCTCATAGACCGTCGTATGAAATAGGACGTAGGGAACGTAGAGGCAGATTCCAATCTGAACCATGTAGAGAAACGCGGTTGCTTCCGTCCACTCAGGGGTGCTCCACCAAAACAGTGTGGTGCCAAAGGCGCTGGCAAATGAAACCGCGATGATCCCCATGCTGACCTGGAACGCTCGGTAGTTGCCCGGAATCAAAACGGTGATTGCGCTCAACAGGACGGCGACGACCGCCACCCAGGTTTCCGAAATAGCGAATATCTCCGGTCGTTCAACGCCGAATCCCGACCAGATTTCGGTTGCGTAGTCGTCACGGATGCTTCGGAACACAGTGAGCAAAACCATGACCAAGACCAATGCGCAGATCCCCAATGCGTAGCGTGAAAAGAAGCGTCCACGTTCCTCCCCGTTGAATGGGGTTCGAGGAGAACGGGCGGAGATGTCAAGTTCGCCTGGGGGAGGCAATTGTTCTAGCATCCAGACACCTAGAAGCAGTGGCACCCAGAACAACGCCCCGGTCACGAAGGGCATCCAGAAAGGGCTGACTTGTTGGTATTCCATGAGCATTGCTCCCACGGACTTCACCGATCCAGAGGCCATGATGAAGCTCGCACAGAGTCCTGCGGCCAATGCCTCCGTCACACGGCGTCCCTCGAGATAAGCAAAGACGCAACCGAACACCATCCCCAGCGGCAAGCCGTTGAAAAACAGGCAAATCGGTTTCAGCGAAAAAGGCACCACGGCATACAGCAGCAGCGCCAGATGGGAGACGGCAATGAGCGACAGGATCATCACCGCCCTTCGCCGAGGCGATAGCTCGGAAATCACCTTGATGCCGATCAGCTTGGAAAGTGCGTAGCCGCCCACCTGGGCAAATAGCAGCACCACCTTGAAATCAAGGCCGCCAATCAGCAGGCCCTCGTACTTGACCACCGTGAACGGCTTGCGGAAGGCGTACATGCAGAAGTACGTGACGAAAGCCGCCAGCATCGCCCAGAGCGTCAACGCGATTGGGTGGCTTCGGTCCAAGCGATTGGCAATGGCAGCGATTCGCATGAACAGGTCCGTTTGGCTGGAAGCGTGTGCGATGATGAGGGATGTGTCACCGCAAGGCGGGGATCGTAGCTTTCCAACTTGTGTGAAAGGTGAATGCTGCATGAAGCTCGCAAGAAGGAATCACCGATCCCATTTGCTGGACTCCGAGTCGATTTCGGATCGGTTCGTGCCGATGAAAGATTCATGGAATCCCGTGAATTCCTTGGGAAGACCCGATTGGAAGAAGTCCGTCGGGGTTGCAAATTTTCGCTCTGAGACGTACTTTTTGCCTTCCTTTCCCGCCCCGCCAGTGTTTTGGCAGGGCGTATCCTTTACCCAGTTCATTGCATTTTGGGGCGAAGGGCACCGAAATCACGCGTTTTTGCGTCGTTTTCACCGCTCTGGGGCTGCTGTTTTCCTGTTGATGGAAAGCCAGTTCTCCGAACCCGCACTGAACCAAATCCTGGAGATGCCGCGAACAATGCGCGGCAAAGATTCTGATGGCAAACGAAATTGTCAAAGAGATGATTGAAGCTGGTGTCCACTTTGGTCACCGCACCAGTCTCTGGAACCCGAAGATGGCTCCTTACATCTTCGGTAAGAAAAACCAAATCCACATTCTCGACATTCGCGAAACCCTGCGTGGTTTGCTGCGAGCGAAGAAGTATCTGTCGCAAGTCGCCGCTGGCGGCAGCTTGATTCTGTTCGTCGGCACCAAGCGTCAAGCTGGGGAAGCCGTTGAAGAGCAGTCGCTGCGTTGCGGGATGCCTTTTGTCAGCGAGCGTTGGCTCGGTGGCACCCTGACCAACTTCCGCACCATTCGCAGCCGACTGGGCCGTTTGGAAGAGCTGGAAGCCCTGCGGAAGGGTGACGGCATCAACGAATACAGCAAGAAGATGCAGTCGTCGTTGAACCGCGAATATCGCAAGATGTATCGCAACTTGAACGGTTTGCGATCGATGAACCGGTTGCCGGAAGTCATGTTCATCGTCGACCCAGGCAAAGAACGCAACGCGGTTCGCGAAGCCAAACGTTTGGGCATCACGACCGTTGCTCTGATCGATACCGACAGCGACCCAAGCCAAATCGATTTGCCGATTCCAGGCAACGATGACGGGATTCGCAGCGTTGAAATGATCATGCGAGAACTGGCGGACGCTGTGATCGCTGGCAAGGGACAAACCCAAACCGAAGCGGCACCCAACACCCAGGCTGCTCCGGAAGCCGCTGCCGCGCCCGCAGAAGAAGTCGCCGCCGCTCCCAGCGAAGGCTGATCTCGACCACCACATTCACTGAATTCAATCAACGATTAGGAAACAGAAACATGACGACGATTTCCGCCAAGGCGGTGAGCGAACTTCGCAAGTCCACCGGCGCCGGGATGATGGATTGCAAGAAGGCATTGGAAGAATCCGGTGGCGACTTGGATGGCGCGATGGACTACCTCCGCAAAAAAGGCCAGAAGGTCGCGGCCAAGCGAGCGGATCGCGAAGCTTCCGAAGGCGTTGTGGCTGCCGTGGTTGAAGGCAAAAAAGGCTTGTTGTTGGCACTCAGTTGCGAAACCGACTTCGTTGCCAAAAACGAAGCGTTCATCGAGCTGACCAACACCATCGCCAAGATGGCTTTCGACGCCAATTGCACCACGATTGACGAAGTCAACGCACTCGAAATCGACGGCACGACGGTCAAAGAGCGTTTGGTCAACGAAACCGGCAAGGTCGGCGAGAAGATCGAAGTCTCCAATTTGGAAGTCGTCGAAGGTGAAAACCTGGCGTCGTACATCCACGCGGGTGCCAAGATCGGTGTCCTGGTGTCGTACAAAGACGGTGGCAAAGAAGACGCGCCCCTGTTCTTCCGCGGCGTCTCGATGCACATCGCTGCCATGAAACCTTCGATCCTTCACCCCAACGAATTCGATGAAGAATTCGTTGCCAAGGAAACCGAAGCACTTCAGGCTCAGATCAACGCTGAGAATGAACTGAACGAACGAGAAAACCTCGGCAAGCCGATGAAGAACGTTCCTCAGTTTGCAAGCCGTCGCCAACTGACTCCTGAAGTCTTGGCTGCGACCGAAGATGCGATCAAGGAAGAACTGAAGGCCGAAGGCAAGCCTGAGAAGATCTGGGACAAGATTGTTCCTGGTAAGCTCGAGCGTTTCATCGCCGACAACACGCTGCTCGACCAAGAGCGTTGCTTGTTGAGCCAGTTCTACGCACTGGACGACAGCAAGACCGTCGAAGCTGCGATCAAAGAATTCCACCCGGAAGCCGAAGTGGTGGTCTTCAAGCGAGTCTCCGTCAACTGATTGTTGACCCGCGAATCTGAAATTCAAAACGCCTTGCTCATGGCTTTCATGAGCAAGGCGTTTTTTGTGATCCAAGCGTAGTGGTCTGTCAGGACTTGTTTTTAGGGTAGTGGACGAGGCCACGAGTCCTGAACTGGCGTCAAATCCAAGGACTCGTGGCCTCGTCCACTACGATCAACCCTATCTTTTAGCTGTGACAGACCAGTCGCCGGATTTGCCAAGCATTCGGACTCGTCTACAGATCCAGTGTCTGCAGCAACGACAGTGTGGCGACGCCATAGAACGTGTATTCGACGTCCGGGGTTTGGTCGAGTTCAAACCCAACGAAGCCGCCCTCTCGCTGCATGGAATCAGCGTATCGCTGCAATCGCGGCGCGTCGATTCTGGAACCGGCACCGAGGTCGACCAGCGTGATCAGACCGGTGCAAGAGCTGAGCAAGTCGGCGAACGGAATTCGCGTGTTGGCGGTCAAGCCACCTTCGTCACTCTGCATCTCCAGCAGAAACTCAATCGTGTCGGCCTGCTGAGCAGGGTCCAGTCGCCCGAGTGTCTTCAGCGATCCAATCGCAGCCGCGGTCGGGTTCACGCCCGCTCGTTTGGCAACGCGGATCTCGCGGTAGCCGCCATCTGGTTGCTGTTGGCTTGCCAGGAATCGGAGGAGGCCATCGACGTCGGGGACGGGGACCTCCATCAGTTCGTAGCACAGCACAGAGAGAAACGTTTGGTAGGTGCTGCCGGCGCGGCCCTCCGGCGTTTTCGCGAATCCGCCGTCGTCGGTGCGGAGGTCTGCCAGCAACGCCGCGACGTTGTCTCGCCATTGGTGGTCTTCGTCCGAGATCACCACGACGCCGGAGGCCATTTCGAGAATCGCCGCACCAAAGATCAGGGACATCAGGTCCACGATGGAATCCCGTTGTCTCATCCGCCGGCGTAGGAAAATGCCTGCTGCTTCGGCGGTTGGGGGGTCGAGTTCGTCGAGGAGCCAAAGCGTTCGCAACGCAAAGGAGGAGTAGTAGGGATCGCTTTCGCCTTCGCGGCCCGCAAATCCACCGTCGTCGCGTTGTCGCAATCTCAGCCAGTCTGCGTGGCGAGATCGGAATTCGGGGCTCAGCCGACTTGCACCGACGGACAATCGCAACGTCAGTTCTTGCAGGTAACCACTCAAATCAAATTGCCAACAAGATGTCCAGCATTTCCGCTGCGGTTGAAATCACGCGCGACGAAGCTTGGAAGGCGCGTTGGTAGGAAATCATCTTAATCGACTCTTCGTCGATGTTCACACCGGTGATCGCCAGGTGTTGGCTTTTCAGCGTCGAATACAAATCGTTGAGTCCTTCGGTCGCACTGTTCTGCACGCTGATTTCGCGTCCCAGTGCCGCGATGGTTTGTTCGTGGATTCCGCGGATTGAGCGGTTGCCCAGTTCGTCCAGCGGTTGATCCACCAGGTCGAGCATGTTGTACAGCGTGTTGGTATCAGCATTGATGCCGCCGTCGGAAATCGCCAGCAAATCGATGTTGTCGGCCAGCACCGAGTTGACCTCGATGTCCACCGCAGACGATCCCGTGAAGAAGGTGTTCATTCCGGCCGCCGCCACAAAACCACTGGTGTCTTGCCCAAAGGTGAACTGGGCCGTGGCCGAGTCGCTGTCGATTCGAATGCGACCATCGCCGGAAAGCGACGCTGTCACACCTTCGACGGCGTTGATGTCAGAGACAATGGATGAGATGGTCGAGTCGTTGACGGTCCCCAAGTTGCGAACGTCGATCCGCGTGGTGCTGACCAGTTCTCCGTCGGAGTCCACGATGTTGAAATCAAAGCTGCCGTTGCTCGGTTCAAAGGGCAATTCCGCTTCGCCCAGTGGCACACCGGGTTGGCTGGTGTTGCTGGAAACCAACGAGGTGAATCCGGTCCGGCCTTGGCCTTGAGAGTGAACCTTGTTCACGCCCTGGATGAGTGCCGCAGCCATTTGATCCAGGCTCTCAACATATTCGCCGAAGACACCGCTGCGAGCTTCCATCGCCGCGCCAAGCTTGCCTCCGGTGGCTTTCAGAGGAGCGTCGGTGTCGATGATTCGGACTTCCTGCCCGCCCGCCTCTTCACTGTAGGCAGAGTAGACTTCGCGGCGATTGCCATCGGCAATCAAGTAGTCCCCGCCCACGAAGACGCTGACGTTTCCCGACGCTTGCTCTTGGAAGTTGATGTTGACGTAGCTGGCCAGTTCTTCCAGGTCGCGGTAGCGTTGGTCACGCAGTCCGGTCGCGTCGCTGCCGAGTGTGCCGCCACCTTCGATGGTTGCGATTTCGACGTTCAGCTGAGCGATTCGTTCAGTCAGGCGATTGATTTGCGTCGCCGCGTCATCGAGTTCTGCATTCCAGCCGTCTTGCAGTTCACCCGCGTTGGTGCGGAGTTGTTGGACGTTGCTGGCCAGAGTTTGGCCTTGGATGATCACAAATTCTCGGGTGGCCGCATCGTTGGGCTGCGTCGACAGGTCGTGCATCGCATTGTTGAAGAGACTGAATTGTTCATTCAGTCCACCGCCATCGAGGTCCGTGATCAGGGACTCCAGTTGGCCGTAGGCGGAGCTGAGCGAATCGGCACCGGCCGCCGCGGTTTTCGCGTTGAACATCCGCTCGGCTAATTGCTGGTCGATCACCTGCACGACACCGGTGGCGCGAACACCGTGGCCCTGGATCAAGTTGCCCTGACGGTAGGCCACCGCAGGCGTCTGTTCCAGACGTTGGCGGATATACCCTTCGGTATTGGCGTTGGCGATGTTATTGCCAACGACCTGCAGTCCAATCTGGGCCGCGTCAAGCGCCCCCTTGGATTGTTGGATGGTGCCGAACAGCCCCATGGTCGTCTCGCGAAAGTGTGAAGCCGAGCGTTCGTGCGCGCACACGTGTCTTCGTTGAATCGGCTCACGAGCCCGTCAAACTTGACCCAATCGGTTCAGCAGGAAGCAAAGTCATTGACCTGGGCGGTCACCTTGTCTGGCGACCCGCCCCACTGGTTGAGAATCCACCATTCTCAGGAGGTCGTGCAGTTTTTAAATGCTGTGCTTGCAATGCCTTAAGAACCCCGCCCGTGCAGCGGGAGGGGTCGGAAAGCGAGCGTTCAGCGAGATTTCCGGGGGAGGGCAACACGCGCCGCTTCCCCTGCTCGGCCCCCTCCCTCGCGCACGCCTGAACGGCGTCGCTCGACCTCCCCCAAAACTTCGTTTCAGGAGAGGTGCGCCACGTGAAAACCCGCCAAAACGCAGCACCAGAAAACTGCACGACCTCCAAGGGAGGGTGAAGTAAAACGGCACGATCTCTCAGCGGGGGGATGGCTTTGCTGCTGAAAAATTTGGGATGCCGGGGTTCTTTCTCGCCTGGGCTGCGACTCGGAAGTCGACGCCGGAGAACATCGGAACGCCAATCTTGGCATCGGACGTGCAAAACATCATGGCGGACATGTCGGGCTTCACGTTGACCAAGTTTTGTTCTCCAGTGACAATTCGGTTACGGAAGTCTTCGAACCCTTTTCGTTTTTCCCGCTGAAACTACCTCATGAGTACCGTCCCGTCGCAGCAACATGCCTCCGCCCAAGTCCCCGATTCTCGCGGGCGATTCGGCGATTTTGGTGGCCGTTTCGTTCCCGAGACACTCACGCGGGCACTCGATGAGCTTTCCGAAGAGTACGAAAAGGCCAAGCGGGATCCCGAGTTTCAGCGTGAATTGGACGGTTTGCTGAAGACCTTTGTCGGGCGTCCCAGCCCGCTGTACCACGCCAAGCGGTTGTCTTCGGCCGTTGGTGGGGCCCAGATTTGGTTGAAACGCGAAGACCTCAATCACACCGGCGCTCACAAAATCAACAACACGATCGGGCAAGCCCTGCTGACGCTGCGGATGGGCAAGACTCGAGTGATCGCCGAAACCGGCGCTGGTCAGCATGGCGTGGCGTCGGCGACCGCTTGCGCCCACTTCGGACTGCCCTGCACCGTTTACATGGGCGCGGAAGACATTCGGCGGCAAAAACCCAATGTGTTCAGCATGAAGTTGTTGGGGGCCAAAATCTCGCCCGTCGAGTCCGGTTCGCGAACGCTGCGGGACGCGGTCAACGAAGCGATGCGAGACTGGATGGCTTCGGTCGAGAACACGCACTACATCATCGGCAGCGTGATCGGCCCGCATCCATTCCCAATGATGGTTCGCGATTTTCAATCGGTGATCGGCCGCGAAACGCGTGAGCAGTGCCGGGACACGTTTGGTCGGTTGCCGGATTGCGTCGTCGCATGCGTCGGTGGTGGCAGCAACGCGGCGGGCATGTTCTATCCGTTTGTCGAAGACGAAGGGGTGCGAATGGTCGGTGTGGAAGCTGGTGGCCGATCGGCAACACCCGGTGATCACGCCTCGCCACTGTCTTATGGTTGCCCCGGCGTTCTGCACGGCAGTTACAGCTACGTGATGCAAGACGATGATGGTCAAACGTGTGACGTGCATTCGATGAGCGCCGGATTGGACTACCCCGGGGTCGGTCCTGAACACAGTTATTGGAAGGACACGAAACGCGTCGACTACATCGGTTGCCGTGACGAGGAAGCGCTGATCGCGTTTGAACGCTTGGCATCTAGCGAAGGCATCTTGGCAGCCCTTGAAACCTCTCATGCGGTGGCCAAGGCCATGGAGGTCGCGGCCGAAATGTCGGACCAAGAACACTTGGTGATCTGCTTGTCCGGACGAGGCGACAAGGACTCGATGGAAATCGCTCGTCTGCGCGGCGAAGAGTGGTGAACCACGTTTGCCGTTTCATGAGCGGCACGGCATGAGTCCGAAGCCACCTGCTCTGGGGTTTCACCTTCCCTTTGGGAGGGTCGAGCGAAGCGAGAGGTGGTCTAGGCGTTGGATTCCAGTCTCACGCCCCTCGGCTCAGCATTGAATCGGCTGACTGACTGGACAATCCGCTGACGAGATTCGTTGTTCGAAGCTGACCTGATCATTTCTTGGCTGTGCAGCCTTCACGAGGCGTTGCCCAACCCACCCATCCGTTTGACTCTTCTTTCTCTGATTGCATGTCTGCCCAAGACCGTACCCTGGATCACTACCAGGAATTGATGACCATCAACGCCACTTCGCACGTGTTGCGAACCGGCCGTGAACTCGGATTGTTCGACGCCTTGCTGGAAGGTCAGAAAACGCTCGAGGTGCTGGCCGAACGCACCGGTTTGCCGGAGTCACGGTTGTTGCTGTTGCTGCGACCCCTGACATCGGTGGGGATCATCGAGAAGTACGCCGAGGATTATGCGATTTCATCGGTCGCTCGTTTGTTGTGCCAGTACGACGCGGACCTGGGCGACGCGATTTGGCAGGGCGCCCCGGCCGGATTGAAATCCGAGCCACAATCGTCTGCCGATGCCGCCGTCCCTCAGAGTCGCTTTGATTCCATTGCCGCGACTCAGTGGGTGCACACACCTGCGGCGATGCAGGCGGCAGAAATCTTGGACTTTGGACCGACTCCAGGAGAAGAGGACGAAGGCGCAGGAACGGTTTTGAGTTCCGGCGACTCGGCTCCACAAACGTTGCTCGATCTCGGATGCGGGTCGGCGGTATGGAGCTGTGCGGCGGCTCACCGTGACCCACAGTTGCGAGTCACGTTGGTGGACCATCCCGGTGCCTTGGAAGCGGCGCTCGCAACTGCCAACTCGATCGAGTTGGGTGATCGCTTTGAATCCATTCAAGGCGACGCTTTGACCACCGAGCTTCCCGAGGGGCAGTTCGACCATGTGTTGATCGCTCAGCGACTGAACAGCTATTCGCCCGATCAGATTCGTTTGATGTTGCAACGCGCGACGTCCGCGGTGAAGTCGGGTGGGCGGGTGATTGTGATTGATTCATTCGAAGGCCCGAACCGCCCGAGTTTGGCGGAGTCGATTGAAGCCCTGCGGATCGGAATTGAGACCGAAGGCGGTGCGGTGCCCGAATTGAAAGAGGCTCAGGAACGGATGAAGGCTGCCGGATTGGAATCGATTCAGTTCACCTTCATCGCAGCCAGTCGCGTCGGACTGGGGCTGATGACTGGGATCAAACCGTGATGGTTTCCAAGCCTTCGTCGCGAGACGCGAATGTGCCGATCGGATCGGACATGGGAGACGACCCATGGCTGTGGTGGCGGGATCGCATGCCGGTGACCAACCATTGGGCTTACTTCGACCACGCAGCCGTGGCACCGATCAGCCAACCGGCCGCCGAGGCACTTCGTTCCTTCGCCGAAGTCGCGGCATCGCATGGCGATGTGCACTGGATGGATTGGTCCAATGCCGTCAATCGATTGCGTGACCTGACGGTGGATTTGATTCACTGCGAGTCGGAAGAGGTCACGTTGGTTCCCAACACCACCACCGGAATCAACCTGGTCGCCGAAGGTCTGGTTTGGAAAGCCGGTGACAACATGGTTGTTCCGGAAGGCGAATTTCCAAGCAACCTGTATCCGTGGCTGAACCAGCAAGCTCGCGGTGTCGAGATTCGAATCGTTCCGCGTCGTGATGGACGCGTCGAAGTCGAGGACTTGATGGCTCAAGTTGATGAACGCACTCGTTTGATCTCAGTCAGTTGGGTCGGCTACGCCAGCGGTTTTCGCGTGGACCTGGATCACTTGGTGAAAGAGGCCCACGAACGAGGCGTGCTGGTGTTCCTCGACGCGATCCAAGGTTTGGGCATGTACCCGCTCGACATGCGAACCTGCGATGTCGACTTCGTCGCCGCTGACGGGCACAAGTGGCTGCTCGGTCCGGAAGGGGCCGGGGTGGCGGTGATTCGCAAGCGTCATTTGAATTCGCTGCGTTGTCCCACCGTGGGCTGGAAGAGCGTTGAGAACGCGCACCTGTTTTCGGGATCCACATTTGAGTTGCGGGAGGACGCATCCCGTTTTGAAGGTGGCTCGCTGAACCAATCCGGAATGATCGCGTTCGCGGCCAGTTTGGAAATGTTCACCGCGGTGTCGCAACGATTCGGGGCCGATGCGATCGGAAATCGCGTGTTGGAACGCGCTCAGCGTCTCCGCGGTTTGCTGACGCAAGCCGGTGCGAAATTGTTGTTTGGGCCTTGGGATGAGACGCCTCACGCCAGTGCGATCACGACATTTGAAGTGCCTGGGGAATCACCAGATGATTTCCGCACGCGGGCTCTCGAATCGGGGGTGGTGATCAGTTGCCGCGGCGGCGGCATTCGGGCCAGCGTTCATGTCTATAATGACGACGCGGATTTGCAACGATTGGCCGATTTGGTCACTTCGTCCCCCGCTGTTTCTTCTTCCAATCCAGCGCGGAGCTGATCTGCCTTGTCTCTGAACTCCTCCAACGCCGACGCTGGCGAACTGTCGCATTCCATCGCTGTGTACACAGGGTCGTTCGATCCTGTCACGCTCGGTCACTTGCACATCATCGAACGCGCCTCCAAGTTGTTCGACACATTGGTGGTCGGGATCGGCATCAACGCAGACAAAAAAGCGTTGTTCAATCCGGAAGAACGCATCGAATTGGTGCAAGCCATCTCGAATCATTTGCCGAACGTGCGTGTTCAAACCTTTGATGGTTTGGCGGTCGATTTTGTGCGTTCGCTGGGTGCCAGCGTGATGGTGCGGGGGATTCGTCCACTGACCGATATCGCCGGCGAGTTCACCATGATGATGGCCAACCGCCAACTCGACGCGGAAATTGAAACCGTGTTCTTGATGGCCGACGAGCGATTTGCGCACGTCAGTTCTTCGTTGCTGAAACAGATCGCAATGCTGAGCGAGGACGATGGGCACCTGGCGAAATTTGTGCCGCGTCCGGTCATCGCGTCCTTGCGTGCCAAGCTTTCCGCGCAAGCGTTCTGATACTCGCCGGGAATCTGCCTGATGTCCGGGGAATCTGTTCCGCCAACTTCAACGTCGCCCACCCGCGCCCGTCAGGTCCGCACGGCGATGCCGGAACAGTTGCCGCCATGGGGGGTGTTGGTGCTTGAGAGTCATCATGCACCTGATTTTTCGATGCAGTGGCGTGAGCACCCGTTTGTCAAACTCGTTTACTTCCTGAGTGGTGCGGGAACGTTTCATCTCGATGACCGTCCCATTGCATTCTCTGCTGGTGACGTGTTCGTCATCGCGCCCCATCTGCGGAATCGAATCTGTGACGGCGAAGGCACCCCGTCCAGCTTGTATGCCGGGTGCATCTGCGAGAATGTGTTGAAGGCGGAGCCCGTCACCGCGGCAAGAATTGCTTCGGGCAAGTTGTCGGGTGGCAACCGACAAACGCATTTTGTTGCGTCGAAATTGCGACGAATGGTTTACACGCAAAACTTGGCGTCATCGTCGTGCGGCATCGACATGATGATCGATGCCTGGAGATTGCTTCGTGGCGTCACGGATTACGATTGCCATCGAAAAGCCGGCAACATCGAGTCGATGCTGGAACCAATCGGTGTCGAGCAGGCAACCGACGTCGGAATCGTCCAGCAATACATTGATGAGTTGCAGACATCGTTTTTAGAAGCCACCACGCTTGATGCCGCCGCGAATCAACTCAATTTGTCTCGTCGTACCTTCACCCAGTTGTTTCGTGAACTGACGGGCACGACTTGGTTGAGGCGAGTGCGTGAACTGGGAATTGAACACGCCAAAAAACTATTGCAGGAAACCGATCTGCCGATCGCATCGGTCGCCTTTGAATCTGGCTTTGCTGATCTCTCGACGTTCTATCGAAGATTCACCTCGATGGTCGGCCAATCACCGGCTGCCTATCGGCAGCAGACCCATTCCAACGTCTGACAATCGAGCCTGAGGCCGTTCTCCGTTTTTCGTTGGGATGACTCCACCCCGAGCTAGCGATGACGGCCCCGTCCGGGGCGAATTTGCATGGACGGCTCCGGAGGTGCCTACATTGATAGCTCGGGGTGGGAGCCCCGAGATCGCTCATTGCTCATTGCGAGAAGACGTCGAAGAGCGTGTCAGGCGGCGAAAGGCTTTCGTCGGACTTCTTGGGCGTTGGTTGGGGGGCCGTCTTTTTGCGAGTCGGTTTCTTCTTTGGTTTGGGGGCGGACTCGGATTGTTTGACGGGTGGAGTGGACGCATGCGGGCTGGTTTCGCCCAGACGATGCACGTGGTACCCATCAACGGGAAGCGTCTCGGACGCCAAGTCGACCAAGTGATCGTGGTGGGTGAACAAGATGACTTGGGTGGTGGTGGAGAGTTCTGAGAAGACCTTGAGTGCCGCCGCAGCCCGGCGGTCGTCGAGCTGGATCAAGCAATCGTCAATGATCAGTGGGATCGCATTGGCGTGGGCCAATTGATGTTTCAACGACGCCAAACGCAGCGCCAGATACAGCGCGTCCGCGGTGCCGGTGCTCATGCGATTGGCCGGCACATCGATCCCATCTCGAACGCCGAACAGCGATGGTTTGTCGCTGTCGCCGTAATCGACTCGCAAGGCCTGATACTCGTCGCAGGTGAGCGTCGCGAAAAAGGATTCTGCCTCACGCAGCACGGGTTCTTGGTTTTGGTTGCGGTAGTGTTCCATGGCTCGCTGCAAGATCGCCGCGGCCAAACGCAGGCGGATGTACTCTTCTGATTCCCGTTGCAGTTTGCCGAGTGAGAACTGCATTTGTTGGGAGAGCTTGGACGCCTCACCGCTTCCATCGATGGCCTTCAGCTTTTCAGTCAGGCTCCAGAGTTCTTTTTGCGACACCGAGAGTCTTTCGTCCAGCTCACGTTTCTTCTCGGTCAATTGTTTGAGTTCTTCCGCGATCATGGCGGGCTGCTGGTCACGCAAGGATTCGACGAACGATTCGCGATCCTGCCCGCTCGCCCAGTGATCCAGTTGGGCTTGCAGGTCAGCGACTTTGGATTCCGCGATCACGCGGCGACGGCTGCGTGCTTCCACTTCGCCCAGTTCTTCAGGAGCAGTGCAATGGGCTTCGTCGCAGAGTTGTTGCTGCGTGATCGTGAGTCGTTCCAGTTGCTCGTTTGCGTCCGCGAGTTCCTGTTCGCGTTGGCGGAGTTGTTGTTGAACTTCGTCCCGAGCGCTGCGGGCGCGTTGTTCGCGTTGCAGGCGTTCGTGTGCCAAATTGATGGTCTCGGCGAGTTCGGTCAAACCGACTGCGTCGCCTGCGGAATCAGTCGGGGAGGTGGAGTCAACGTCCTGCGCCGTCAAGGAATCTCGCAAGCGTATGGCGCGTCGGACAAAGGTCTCGGATTCTTGGCGGATGGCTGCGATTCGAAGTGAGATGTCGTCCCGTTGTTTCTTTTGACCGATCAACTGCGTGATCGAGTCCATCATCGACAAGGCGTCTTGCGGGGCCGGTTTGGAACTCAGATTGAGAGACGCAGTGAGTTCATCCCATTGTTGATTCCAGTCGTCCAAGGCGGTCTGTCGGCGCTGCAGATTGGATTCCAGGCCGGGGATTTCGGTTCGGCAGTCGTTGCGTTTGTGCTCGCGTTGTTCGCGAAGTTTGAGTTGTTGAGCCTGCTCGGCGCGTTGGGTCAACGCCAAGTCATGCAGACGCGAAAGCGTGGTGCAGGTTGGTTCCAGAGAATCCTCGGATGAGGTGTCGGATTCGGGGATTTCCAGGGCTTGTTGCAGCCTCGCAATGGCTTGTCGCAGTTGAGCGTGAGACTGGTCCCGTTCGCCGATTGCGGTTTGCAGTTCCGCGAATTGCTCGATTAGTTTTTGATGATCCGACATCCAGGTTCGCATCGCATCGGGATCGCTGGCTGGGATGCCCGCGGCATGCCAAATGGATTGCCAGTTTTCTTGAGCCTGCGTCAGGGAAGCTTGAGCGTCAGCGATCGCGAGGTCGTGCTCGGTTGACTGACGCCGCAGTTGATCCAAGTTGTTCTGGGCGGCTTGCCGTCGGTAGATCGATTCGTGTTGCGACTGGAAGATATCCGAGATGGAATCAGCCCGATGGATCGCCAGTTCGGCTGCGGCGAGGTTCGCTGACCATTGATCGGGGGAAAACGAGTCCGCGTTTTGCTTCATGCCAGCGAGGATCTCGTCGCGATGCTGGCGGGCGTCGCGAAGATCTTCGGGCGTCGGCAGATCTCCCGCGTCAGCCTTGAGGGACGCCAGTTTTTCTTCCGCGTTGGCAAGTGATTGTTGCAATTCCTTGGCTCGTTGCTGGCCCAGCATGACTTCTTTGCCAGCCCGTTCGAGAGCTTGCGTTTGTTCGGTCAATTGCGACTGGGTCGGCGGTGACAGTTCGACGGCGGACTGAATTGCGGCGTCATCGCTGGACGTCTCCAACTTCAATCGGCGATGGATCGTTTGGCATTCGCGAGCGAGTTTGTCGACTTGCGTTTGTTCTCGCCTCGCGGATTCAATCCAACGCTCCGGGGCGCCCATTTCTTCGAGCGTGCGGTCGAGCAGTTGAAACTGCGTTGGCACGTTGGATTCTGCCAACACGTCTTCGGCCATCGTGAGTTCACGCTTGGCTTTGTCGAGTTGGTCCGAGGCATCGTCGCATTGTTGGACCAACTTCTCGTATTCGCCAGCCAAACGTTGAATCTTGGATCGTTGCGATTCACTGATTTGCAGTGAGTCAACTTGTTGAGTCAACGCATCCTGATTGTCATCGGTTGTTGCGTGCACCGCTGGAAGCGGGGATTCCCCGAAGGCGAGGTCATGGAGTTGCGATCGCATCTCTTGTTCAAGGCTTGCCAACGCTTGTTGCAAGGTTTCTTTTTCTCCCTCGGCTTTTTCTCGGCTGGGGAGGTCTCGGTACAGGGCCAGGATTTCGCTCTCGAAGAGCCCGATGGATTCGTCGTGTCCGAGTTGCTTCCGTTGCTGAGTGAGTTCAGCATGGTTTTGTTGTAGATTTTGTAGCAGGCGGGTGGTCGATTTCTGCTCTTGTTCCCATTCCCGTCGGCGGTCAGAAAAGTCATCGGACAGCATGGGGGCGTCTTGCACGCTGGCCAATTCTTGCGTCGCCGCTTTCCAGCGTGGGATCAATGGCAGGGCTTGTTCGGTCGATTGCAAGCGGCCCATTTGTTGGACGAGCGATTGGGACTCTTCTTGCCAGCTTTGAATCTGGGCTTCTTTTTCGGCCAGTTGTTTTTGCAGGTCCGCGAATTCGGCCGGTGGGACTTGTGCCTCACGCAGTCGGCGACGCATTTCGTCGAGTTGTTGCAGGCTGTGGTTGATCGTGGGTGTTTTGCCGGTGCGTTTGAAGCGTTCGCTGGCTTCGGAGTCGAGTTGTTCATAGATCTCTCGCAGGCGTCCGATGCCGGCACCCGCTGAGAACAAGATTTCGCCGAGTTCGCCTTCGCCTCGCAGAATTTGTTCACCGCCGAGCAGCAATTCTTCGTGCGACAAACCAAAGCGTGAACGGAAGGTGGCTTCATCGACGCCGCCTAGCATTTGAGCCAATTCGGACTCGGCGATCTCGGCTTGGTCGTCGGCACCTCGCAAGGTGTTTTTGCGACCGCGACGCCGGATGCACTCGAGGACTCTTTCGGGGGCGGATCCATCGCTGGACAGCGTGGTCAGTCGCCCACCGACGCGTAGTTTCGCGGCGGGATGCAGGAAGGCATCGTCGGCGCGGGTGGCCATGCCAAACAACCAAGACGAGATGGCACGCAGGCTGGTCGATTTACCGGATTCGTTGGGACCGACCACCAAATGGAATCGGTTCGGGCCTGCCGAAAGGTCGAGGCTGCGGTTGGTGATGTGCCCAAAGGCGATCAGGTCCAAGCGTTCAATGATCATCGTTTGCCTCCTTGCAGTCGTGCGAGCAATTCCGTGGTTGCTGCTTCGATCCATTCGTGACATTCTTCAGGGTTGTCCAAGCGAATGGGGGCTTGGTCGCCACTGAATTCGGTCGGCAGTTTTTTCAGTAATGGGGTGATCTCGCTGGCCATCCAATCCGAGTCGCCTCCGCCGGATTTCAATTCTTCGACGACGGAGAGAATGCTGTGCAGCGGGCCCTCCTGATTCGTATCGTGTTGTTCCGCGGGCGAGTGATCGACCTCGGCCGAGGTTTTGATCTTCAACCGTTCCAACCAGACTTGTCCGTGGCCATGGGTGACCGAAGTGGCTCGCAGCGACGCTTCCAAATTGGATTGTTCACGCATCCATTGGTGATGCAGCGATGATTGGCCGGACAAGATGACTCGGGTGACCAGCAACCGATTCTCGGCCTGTTCCAGTTGGTCGTTCATCCAGGCTTCATAGGCGTCCATCAATTCATCGGTGTGCGACCATTGACTTGCATTGGCGTCAAAGGTTTCAAATCGGACGACATCGAGCGGCATGAACCGACGCTCAGTTTGATTGCGAGCGTCAAGGTCGACGAGGAGGCAACCTTTCGGTCCCGATTCGCGAATGTGTCGGCCTTGAATGTTGCCACTGAAGACCACCGGGGCGGTGCCTTCGATTTGGTGCTCGCCGCGCAAGTGAATGTGGCCGAGGGCCCAGTAGTCGTAGCCCTTGTCGGCGAGTTGCTGCGGGGAACAGGGGGCATACGGATCGTGACCGTCCAGGCCTGACAGTCCGGTGTGCAAGATGCCGAGGTTGAACATGCCGCCGATCGGTGCGGGGTATTCGGCGGCCATGTCGCCGGTTTCGGCTCGTTTGGCATAGGATCGGCCGTGGATCACGATGCCGAGGTCTTCGAGCACACGTTGGTCGACTTTCTTTTCGCTGAGCAGAATATCGGAGCCGTCAGGGTTCTTTGGCAGCGGCAGGTTCGACGTCATTTTGTTGGCGGCGTCGTGGTTGCCTCGAATGACGGCAACGTGGATGCCTTCTTGAACCAATCGGCTGGCTTGTTTGACAAAAAACAGACCGGTGTTTTGGTCGGGCCAATCGCCGTCGTAGAGGTCGCCTGCGATGACGACCAAGTCGACTTGTTCGTCGATCGCCAACTGGGTCATGTTCTCGAGTGCTCGCCGGGATGCCTCACGAATTTCGTCGACGGGAGCGTCTTCGTAGGCGTCAAGCTTCTGCAGGGGGCTGTCCAGATGAATGTCGGCGGCGTGAAGAATGCGGCGGTGACTCAAGAGGCTTCCTGCGGGCGGGGTGGGTGAAGAGCGAGTTGGGGACGACGACGTCGTGTCGGACGGCTAGACTGATCGACATGATAACGCACCATGTTCGAATCGGCTTCGCGGGAGAAATCTACCTGGCTCGTGCCCAGCGACGGATCGAACGTGGCCGGCGAGTGTTGGTGCGAACACCCCGCGGGGTGGAATTGGCCGAAGCATTGTCGGTTTGCGACGATGACGGCACACCCACCACCCTGGAAATCCTCCGGCCGACCACACACAACGATGATCTTCTGATCGAGCGTTTGCAGCGGCACAAGGTTCGCGCGGTTCGCGAATGCCAAGCGATTTTGGCGGAAAGCGAATCGTCAGCGGTTTTGTTGGACGTCGATCAATTGTTCGACGGCGGGACGCTGGTGATGCACTTCTTGGGGGAACCGGATGCCCTAGGCCGCGAGCTGACCGATGCGATCGTTCGCCGCTACGAAGCCGAAGTCAAGAGCATCGAGCTGAGTGATTTGATGCAAACCGGTTGCGGACCGGGGTGCGGCACCGCCGACGCCGGTGGCTGCGGCGGCGGGTGCTCGTCATGCAGCGGATGTGGGATCGTCTCAGCGAGACAAAAACAGCCGCTTGGATAGGACACGTGGGGCTCGGATCTCAAGAGCGACTTGGTCGTCCTCGTCTGGATCGCCATTGCCAGGCACACTGTCGACGTCGAACTGGTCGGTTTGCGTGACCTCGGCGTTCAATGTTTTCAACCCGCGAGTGTCGACGCGTGCGGTCAGGACCAACTGGACGCTTGCACCGGACGCCAAGGGGCCGATGTTCCACAGGCCCGTCGCGGGATCATAGGTGCCTTGCTGCGGTGAGACCGGTGGTACCAACGTCAACCCATCGGGCAACAAGGATTCGATGACGACGCCGGTGGCATCCGAAACACCGTCGGCATTGGCGGCGGTCAAGGTGATCGTGATGATGTCATCGACTTCGGGTTCCAAGTTGTCCACCGTCGCGGTGACGCTGACGTCGACCACTTGAGGTGTGATCTGGACCGAAGCCAGGTCATCTTCGTCGGCACTCGCGTTGCCTGGAATGCTGTCCGGGTCGATTTGATCCGACTGGATGATTTCGGCCACGTTGGTCACCGATCCAGACTGCTCAACGATGGCGTTGATTTGCAACGTCGCGGATTGATTGGGTTCCAAGCGAGTCAAGGTCCAAAGACCTGTTCCAGCGTTGAAGGTGCCTTGGGTTGGCGTCGCGTCTTGGAAGTTCAGCGAACCGGGCAAAATGTCCCGGATCACGACGTTGGTCGCAGGATCGTTGTTGGCGTTGGTGATGGTCACCAAGTACTGGACTGTGTCGCCGCGATTGGGATCCGAGATGTCGACGGACTTGGTCAACGACAGGTCCGCACGTGCGATCATCAGGATCGCGGAGTCGGCATCGTCTTCGTTGACGTCGCCGTTTCCAAACACGCTGTTGCGATCAGGTTGGTCGGCCGAGGCGACTTCGGCAAAGTTGGTGATGCCGTCACGAAGGAGGTCGTCCGTGATCGCGTCTCGATTGACCGATGCGTTCAGCGTCAGCGTGACCGATTCGTTGCTGGGGATGCTCGGGATCGACCAAGTGCCCGACTGAGGGTTGTAGCCTCCGTTGGCGGTCGACGAAGAGACAAAGATCAGCCCGGCGGGCAATGAGTCGGCGACTTCGACATTGGTGGCTGTCGTTGGTCCCGTGTTCGAAACGGTCAATTCAAATTCGACCGGGTCGTCCAAGTCGAAACGGGTGCCGTCCACCGTCTTGCTGAGCGCCAGATCGATCAGCTGGGCTTGGACGTCCACCGAGGCTCGGTCGTCCTCGGCTGGATCGACGTCGCCATTGCCCGGCGTGCTGTCTGGGTCGCGTTGGTCGCTGGCCATGATCTCCGCCACGTTGGTTTGCAACGATTCGGAGTCGACGTTTGCGGTCAGTGTCAGCGTGGCGGTTTGACCAGATGTGAGCTCATCGATCATCCAAATCTCGGTGACCGGCGAGTAGGTGCCGTCGGAAGTGGTTTGGTCGGTGAGGTCCATTCCGGCGGGCAAGAAGTCACGGACGCGAATTCCGGTCGCTGGGTCGGGGCCGCTGTTGCGAACGGTGATCGTGAAGGTGACCGCGTCGCCAAAGTTGGGCGAGGCATTGTCGACGGTCTTGGTCAGCGAAAGGTCGGCGCTCGCAAGGGTCACCATGGCGGTGGCGGTGTCGTCTTCGCCGTCATCCAATCCACTGTCAGGAACGCTGTCTTGGTCGGCTTGCTCGGCAGCGATCACTTCGGCTCGGTTTTCGAGTGTTTCCACGTCGCCGATGGTGCCAGTCAGCTCCAGCGTGGTTTCTTCGCCGGATGCCAAATCACCAATCGTCCAAAGTCCGGTCGCTGCATTGAATGCACCGGCGGGCGACGAGGATGTGAAGGTGTATCCATCGGGAAGCGAGTCGCGAACGACGATTCCGGTGGCATCGTCGGGCCCATCGTTGCGAAGCGTCAGCGTGAAGGTGACTTCGCCGTTGATGGCGGGACGTTCGGGGGAAGCGGTCTGTGTGAGCGAGAGATCGATGACCGGCGTGGTGATGCTCGCACTGGCTTGGTCGTCTTCCGCCGCGACGTTGTTGTCGGGCGTGGAATCGATGTCGTCTTGATCGACGGAAGCGACCTCAGCGGTGTTGGTTTGTGTTCCAACTTGGTCGACGATTGCAAACAGGGTCAACGTCGCAGTCGCGTCATCGGCCAAGGAGTCGATGGTCCACTCGCCCGTGTCGGAATCGTAGGTGCCGTCGCTGAGAGAATTGGATTCGTAAGTCATTCCCGCGGGAAGCAAGTCGCGGACCACGATGTTGGTTGCTGTGTCTCGCGTGGTGGCGGTCTCGCCATCATTGGTCAACGTGATCGTGAAGGCAACGCGGTCGCCGACGTTGGGGGACGGGTTGTCGACGGTCTTTTCCAACGACAGATCAATGAACTCGACGCGAGCGGTCACGCTGGCTTGGTCGTCTTCGGCCGGTTCGTTGTTGTCCGGCGTGCTGTCCGAATCGATCTGCCCCGCCGCAATGACTTCGGTGCGGTTGGTGATCGTCGGTGAGTCCGACGTGACATTGTTGTTGACGCGAGCGTTGACGATCAGCGTCGCCGTTCCGGAGGGGGCCAATTCGCCGACTGTCCAACGACCGTTGGATGAGTTGAAGCTGCCCGTTGTCGGTGTGGCATCGATGAACGTCAGGCCGATCGGCAAGTTCTCTTCGACGATGACTCCGGTGGCGGTGTCCAAGCCCTCGTTGCGAATGACGATTTCGTACTGAATGGCTTCGCCCAAGCGTGGTGTGAGATTGTCGACGGTTTTGAACAGTTCTAAATCGATTTGTTCGGCTTGTAGGCTCACTGCGGCTTGGTCGTCTTCGTCGATCAATCCGTTGCCCGGGGTGCTGTCTGGATCCGGAAGTGTGGCTTGGATGATTTCCGCAGTGTTCGTCAGTGTGCCCCGGGAAAGCGTTGTGGCGACGATTTCGAGGGTGGCAAACGACGGGGCGGCGGTTCCGGAGTCAGCGTCCAGCTCGGGGACCGTCCAGCGACCGGTGTTCTCGTCGTAGGTGCCGATGGAGGCGGTGGATTCGACGTATTGCAGCCCGGCAGGCAGCGAGTCCAGGACGATGAACTGCCCCGAGGGATCTCCGCTGTCGTGGCGAGCTGTGATCGTGAAGGTCACGTTTTCGCCAACGTCAGCGTTGGTGTTGTCGACTGATTTGGTGAGTGACAAATCGGCTTGTGCGGGAGTGACGGCGCTGGACGCTTGATCGTCTTCGGTCGCGTCTTGGTTGTCAGGCGTGCTGTCAGGATCGAACTGGGCCGCCTGCGTGATCTCGGCCGTGTTGGTGATGGACGCGAACAGATCGCTGCGACCGGGATCTAAAATCGCGGTCAGGGTCAACGTCTCGCTTGCTCCGGCCGCCAGCGAATCGACCGTCCATGTTCCCGTGGCGTCGACATGAGTGCCGTCGGTGACTTGGGCGTCCTGGAAAATCAGTCCGCTTGGAAGCAGGTCGGTGACTTGGATGTTGGTCGCTGTTGTGATCGGAATCGCAACGCTGGTTTCGGCGTTGGACAACGTGATCGTGTAGGTGATTGTGTCGCCGGGCTCTGGGCGGGCCGGTGTGACCGTCTTGGTCAATTGCAAGTCGATCGCATTGGGGGTCAGTGTCGCCGAGTCGGTGTCGTCCTCGGTGGAAGCACCTGCACCAGGAGTGCTGTCAGGGTCGCTCTGGTCTGACGCCGTGATGGTGGCCGAGTTGGTCTTGATCCCGAGACTGTCGACACGTGCGATGATCTGCAGAGTTGGCATGGCCGGGATTGGGTTGCCTGGGTTGGGAGCGGTCACATCGCCGACCGTCCAAAGTCCCGTGTCTGAATCGTAAGTTCCAGACGAGGTCACATCGCTGACGTAAGTCAATCCGGCTGGCAGGCGATCTTGAACTTGAACCCCCGTTGCGTCGTTGGGACCCTCGTTGTCGACCGTGATTGTGAAGGTGACGTTCTCGCCGACCGTAGGTGTTTCGTTGGAGACGGTCTTCGTCAGCGAAAGGTCGGCGACCGGAGTTTGGAGGAGGACTTCATCCTGGTCATCTTCATCGATCAAGTCATTGCCTGGAGTGCTGTCGCGATCCGTTTGGGTGACCGCCAGGACTTCCGCCACGTTGGTGAAGTCACCGGCTTGGTCAACGCGAGCGACCAGTTCCAATGTTGCCAGTCCGCCGACGTCGAGCGATGAGATCGACCAACGGTTCGTTGACGTGTTGAACGAAGTGCCGGCGCTGGGCGTGTTGCCAACCAGCGTCAATCCCGCGGGCAAGCGGTCTTCCACCACAATCCCTGTGGCGGTGCTGAGCGTCGCGTCGGTGGCCGTGTCGAGCGATGAGTTTTGCAACGTCAGCGTGAACGTGATCTCGTCGTCGACGTTGGGTTGGCTATCGGAAACCGCTTTGGATAACTGCAAATCAACTCGCGTCGCGGTCACGGTCGCGGCGTCTTGATCGTCGTCAGCCAGCACGTTGTTGTCGCGGGGACTGTCCGCGTCGAGTTGTTCGGCCGCTGTGATTTCCGCCACGTTGGTTTGCGGATCCAGGCTGTCCAGTTGCCCGGTCAGTCGCAGCGTGGCCGTCGCGCCGACGGCGAGACTTGGGATGGTCCAAAGTCCCGTGCCGGGCGTGAAGGTTCCTGTGGAGGTTGTTCCGGTGGTGTTGATGATTCCCGCGGGGATGCGGTCCGTCACAACGATGCCCGTTGCGGGATCGGGGCCGTTGTTGGTGACCACCACATCGAACACGACGTTCTCGTTCAACGTGGGTTCCGTGGTGATCAGGGTCTTGGTCAATTCCAAGTCCGCTTCGCCAGCGTTGTCGATGTTCTGGACGATGATGGTGGGGCCGACGGTGCCGAGCAGGTCGGCGATCGCGTCGTAGTCGGGGCCGCCACTGACTTCGAGTTCGATCGCACCGATTTGGGTCAGGTCGGCGCCACTTCCGCTGATGGTTTGGAAGTCGGTGAACGGGATGTACTCCACCGAAGTGGGCTGCGTTGGCAGGGCGGGAATGGTCAGCGTGGCTTGGCTGACCAGGGTTCGACTGCCCGCGATGCCATCGTCGCTGTAAAGTCGGATCAGCGCCGTGCCACTGGTCACCGAGCCGATGACAAATCGCAGGCCCGTCGCGGAACCACCGCTGGTGAGATCGATGGCACCCAAGCCGTCGTCGTCGACGGTTGCAGCGTCGTCCCCGGCCCCGTCCCAGATGACCAAGCGGCTTCCGTCGGCGAACCCGTTGGCATCGAAGCTGAGCAAGTTCGGGGAGACGGCTTGGTTGACGCCAATGGCCACTGTGCCAATGTCGCCTGTGCCACCTTGGGTTTTGTCGACCAACAAATCACGTGAGCCGCCGATGGCTTCGGCCGCGGCTTGCGTGGACGTGACCGGAGTCCCATCGGTGACCGTGTCTTCCACGCTTTGAGTGGTTTGGAAGGAGTCGATGGTTTGGAAAGATTGCCCGGCCACTTGCGTGGTGGTCACCGTGATCAACGGCGAAGTTTGCTGCTGCAGCGAGCGACCGTTGACGGTCTGAGCGGGCTGGAAGACAAAGTAGGAACCCGCGGTCACGCCCGTGAATTGGTAGTTCCCACTGGGATCTGCCATGGCCATGTTGACTTCGACGTCGTCCGTGTCGGGTTCGAACACCCCATCGCCATCATCGCGGAACAGATCCAAGGCGACGTCTTCAAAGTTGCCCCCAAGGAAGCTGTCCGTGACCTGCCCCTGGATCGTCACCAAGTCAGACGCCACCGCCAACAACCGCCGATTTTCAAGGGATTCCAACAACAATCGACGCCGGCCTCGGTGCATTCCAATGGTGGAACGGGAATCTGTCCGTGGTTTGCGACTGGGGAATCTCATCGTCACTGCTTTTCTGGGGGGGCCTGCAAGCTGTGTGTGACATCACACGACGAATGGAGAAGATAAGCGGCTTGGGTGGAGCGGGGAAGATATGCCAGTTTGAGATGTGTGTGACGCAGCGGCCCGATCGTTTGTGGGTCACACAACGGTCGTCTATTGCCTGGACTCGCCAAACGCCTGCTGGAGATAGTCATGGAGGACGCGTGACGATGGAAAGCGACTCGGCGAGGCGAGTGAATGTCCTCGCGCATCCTTCAGCCCCAGAATTTGAACCTCAGGCGGCCGCAGGGCCAGTTCGCACTGCAACCCGAAAATCTCGGAATCGATCATCGTTGAGTCAATCAGCAATGCTTGCGGTCTCAAGTAGTCCGCGATGGCGAGGATTCGGGGACGAGGAGATTCCGCTGACAGATCAACACCATCGAAGGAATCGGGATCGCTGACCCGAATTCCGGCGAGGGAGATCAGTGTGGGCAACAGATCCGCGTGACTGGTGTTGAAGCGAATTTCTCGCTGGACGACGTCTGGCCCGAAAACGATGGCGGGAGTTCGAACTTGTGCGGATGAGAGACGAGTTCCGTGGCCGATGGTTCCGTCATCGAGAAAGGATTCGCCGTGGTCGCCCACGATCGCAACGAGTCGGTTTGGATCTTGCAACAACGGGGCAATCATGGCATCCAGCGTTCTGGCTGAGTTTCGATAGCGATTCCAAACCGCTGTTCGCGAATCGGGGCCAAACGGCAAGGGATAGTCCGTGCCCGCCGAAGGGAGGTCTCGCACGTGTTGGGAGTCAACCAGGAACGGTGCGTGTGTGGCGTAGAGGTACAGCACCGCGAGACGAGGCGAGTGTCGTTCGCCCTCTGGCATTCCAGTGTCAGACAGAAACATCTGAGCTGACTCAATGGCACGTTGCTCCGAGGCCAAACCGTCCCGCGGTTCAACCTTGAAGGTGTCGTAGACATCCGAATGGAGGAACGCATCCATTTGAAAGGCGTTCCAGTCTTCGGCGCCGCCGAAGAATCCCAGTTCGTAACCCGCTTGCTCAAACAAACGATTCATTGCGGGAGAGAAACGAACGTCCGCGAGATAGAACCAGATCGCATCCAGGCCGTTGACCAAAGAAAACAGCCCCAGAGAACTGGCGTTGCCACCGGAATGATGGCGGTGCATCCACAGTCCCTGCGTGGCTCGCGAATGAATGTTGGGCATGACCGACGGATGAACCAGTTCGGGTCGCAGCGATTCGACCACGACGAGCAGGATGTCGGGCGGCAGCGGTCGGGTTTCTTGCACCACATTGAAGCGAAACAGGCGGGTGCGTCGCGTGACATCCGCTGCTGTGAACAAAGGAACTGGGATGACCTGTTGTTCGTTCGTCCGCGCATCAGCACCAGGGTCATCGAACCAACCGGTGACTCCCAAGGCATGGCGTGAGGGGGCGCTTGTCATGCTGTTTTGAGTCGACGACCAAGTGACCAATCCTGGGATCGCCGTCATCAGGACACCAAGCGTCCACGCATAGGTTGCTCCACGAATGCTCAGTTGCCAATTTCGGGTCGTGAAGGTTCGAGCCAAGGAATGCACCGACCAGTGGCAGGTCCATCCAATCGCAAACAATCCGGCAATCGAGAATGTCAATCGAAGCAGCATTCCAAGGGTGACATAAGGCACCAGACTTGACACTCGCGTGGAAAACAGATTCCATGCATCGGTGGAAATCAAACGGATTCCAATCCAATGAAAGACCAACAGGTCAGCCAAGACCCACACCCACCACAATGTCATCGAGGCCAAGATCCATCGATGCCACGACAACTTCCAACGACCGAGATACAGCAGAAATGCGACCGGAGCAAAAGCTTGAAAGACTCGCCATGCCGCGATGAAAAGCCCCGACATGGAGGCGTCTGTCTCGCTCGGAACAACAAATCGATGCCCACTTGTTGTCGCCAGCACGGCGCACCCAATGAAGGTCGCCCACAGCAATTGTTGCCAAAGTAAGCGAGCGTCGTCTGGAGGTGTTGGTTGGGGAGACATTCGCAAGGGGTTAGCTCGATTTAGATCGAAGCAATGCGAACAATCGAGGGAAGTGAGAAGCAGCCAAAAGTTTCCACGCGCGCGCGTCCAGGGGCCTTTGACGTGTCAGACGTCGAGCGTGTTTGCGGGCGGTCAACAGGTAGCCTTCTTGAACCGCCGTCCAGGCCCAGGTGCGTTGCCGGTCCCAGGCTGAGCACACTGTCTCCGCGGACGCTTGATTGGTGGACGGGGTGTACGGCAACCCACGATCTGCATGAGCTTTCGCGAGCAGCCGGTCCAGTGCATCCGCTCCGTCGGTCTGCCGAACAAACGACATGTTTTGAGGGTGAACTCGGTAACGGGTGAGCGGTTCAGGCAGGTTCGCAAGGCGGCCGATTCGAGCGAGGCGTAGCCAGAGATCTTGGTCTTCCGCGACGGGGTAATTCAAAGCGAAGCCGCCGGTCTGGATGACTGCCTCACGACGAAGCATGGTGGACGGATGCATGACGCCACCGGCACCCGAAAGCAACCTTGTCTCAATCGCGTCGTGATCGGCGGGCAGGATGGTCACACCATAGGGATCACCTTCGCCGTCGATGTTTAAAACGGCGGAACCAACCAACACGCAATCGGGATGAGCGTCGAGGTAAGCGACCTGCGTTGCGAATCGAGTGGGTTCGGCAACATCGTCAGCGTCAATTCGGGCCAAGTATTGTCCACGTGATTGGTCGATCAAGCGGTTCAGTGAGACCGCCATGCCCGCGTTGCTCTGCCGGATCAGTTGCACTCGACTGTCGTTCTGGGCGGCTTGAAGTGCAACGTCGCAAGATCCGTCGGTCGATCCATCATCGAGGATGAGGAACTCAAAGTTGGCTTCGGTCTGACCCAAAATGCTGTCAATCGTTTCGCCCACAGTCTTCTTCGCATTGAAGACCGGTAGCAGAACTGAAATTTTGGGTGGCGAAGGTGAGTTGGATTCATTCATTGCGATGCCAATCTCGGCGCAGATGGATCCAACCCAGGGTGGAAAGCGGCAGGTAAACGATCGCGTGCATCAGTAGGAAGGCCGCACTGACGCCGACGGCTCCAAACTGAATTCCCATCCCCCAAATCACCAAACCGCTCGTGATGCAGCCAGCCAAGCTGATCGCAAGGTACGGTGATTTTCCATGAGCGTGCAGGTAAATCCATTGGAATTCGATGATCAATGCAGCCCACAGTCCGATGATCAACAATGCGGTCGGCAAGGCCGGCAAGAAACGATGCGCATATCGAAAGTCAATCAGATCCAGCCCGATCACGCCGCTCAAAAAGCAGGCGCCAAGCAACGCCATCAGAGTCGCGGCGACTTTGCCCACTCGGAAGTAGATCCGGTCCAGTTCTTGGTAGTTCCGCTCGGCGATCAAGACACCAAACCGAGGTGTGCGAGTCCGGACCCACGAGGAGCACGCACCACGCAGCGACTGCAGGATGTTCCAGGTCAATCCGAATTGACCCGCCACCACTGAATCTTGGTATCGGAACAACACCGGGAGCATGACATCGGCATTGAAGTAATTGAAAAGACCTTTCAGCATGAGTTTGGACTGAAAGGGCCAGATTTCTTTTCGCCAAGCGATGGATGCACCTGTGGGGCGGCGGGCAAACGTCGCAAAGAATCTTGGGTACCTGCCAAGCAACCAGCCGAGTTCACAAATCAAACGAACGGCGGTTGCCAACGCCGGGATCCAAAGAGCCGCCCCCAGCGGAATGGCGATCCAAACGGCGAGGCTGCCCGCGATGCCTCGTACCAGGTTGAGCTTGTGAATCTCGCGGACTTGGTCGCATCCTTCCAACACCGCGAGAAACGGGATCAGCGCGAAGGCGCAGGAAGACAGGCCAACCAACGTCAACCAGGGTGCACGCCAAACCAATTGGTCCGCTGCCACGTCGTCGGCAAAGAACCACAGCCCAAAGAGACCTGCCAGCAATCCAAAGGAGACGGCGAGTCCAACCTGCATGGCGGTCGAGATGCGCATCAGATGCGTCAATCGCGAGATCGAATCCTCGTCGCCAATCAACCGTCGATCTTCATCGAGATCAAGCTTGCTCCAGAGGTGACTCGTCATCGTGACGATCGTTTGTGGGAACGCCAGTTCAAAGAACATCTGCAGTCCGATCACGGACCAGAAGGTCACGTAGAACCCCTGCATCTCCGGCGAGAAGTATTTGACCACCAGCCAAAGGGTGATCGGGCCGGAAAGAAACTGCCAGTAACGAGTCGCGACGGCGTAGAACGTGGCGCGGTCGACTTCCAAACGGTTCAATGTGCGACGAGGCCAGGATCGTCGTGGTGGCGGTTCACTCGAACTCATGAGAACGTTTGGTTCCCTGAGTCTGCGGGGGGATGGGATTTCACTTGGCGAACGAACACGGTGTTCTCGCCATTTTGTCGGGCGTCAAATTCGTCGGGTGGGAAGCGTTCGGCCATTGCCTTTTCGCAACCGGGGACCCAGCGATCATGGCACTCGATCATGGCAGTCTGCACTCGATCAGCCCACTGCCCGCCGACGGCCAAGACCTCTTTTTCTGCGCCTTCGATGTCCATTTTGAGAAGGTCGATTTTCCCGTCGAAGTACTGGTTCACGACCTCGTCCAACCCAACCGATTCGATCGCGGATGAATCTGTCTCAGCGACTGGGGCGGTTTCTTGATACCGGTATGCCCATGGCTGCGCGTCCTCGGAGATTCGTTCCAGCATCGCATTTCGATGCCACAAACCAACCTGCAGACAATGGATTTGTGGATAGGCCGCTGCGTTTTGTTCCAACACGCGAAAGTTGGAAGGGTCGGGTTCGATCGCAACGATGTTTGCTTTGGGGAATTGGTTCGCGAACCAGACGGACGCCAGGCCGATGTTGGCACCCGCATCGAGGAGCGTGTTCGGCGTGGGAACGTCGATTTTGTACTCCAGATCAAAGAAAATCTGCTCAAAGACGTATTCGTCCGACGTTCCGATGCGAATCGCCACCGGGTGAGTCAGCTCATGCCAGGTGAGCCATGTCAGAGGCTGGGGCTCGATCAAAAGCCGAAATCGCAATCGGATTTTCTCCCCGAGCGAGAGTTTCTGGCCCAGGCGGTCGGCCCGCCACTGGAGGTGGTGATGCAGGGTGTTGGGAACCAAGCATCGACCAAGCAAACGCCAGATTTTGCCTGGTAGAAGGCGTGCGAATCCGCTTGATTCCTTGCCTGGTCGAGGGGGCACTTTTCTTTTCAATCGATCCGCTGTCGTGCTAGGATAGTGCGGCCGTCAAAACGAGTCGCGTTTTGGCCTTGTCGAAGAGACTTTTCTGTCCGAAGGAACCTCATGGTACCCACCGAAGACCAAATGCGAAAACGAGAGACCGGTTCTATTGCCACGTTGTGTGTCGCATGCTTGGTGTCGCTAGGTGGTTTGCTCTCATTCTGTGGCGCTGCGCATGGGTACACGCCCGAGGATCCTGAAATCCAGGCCCTGGTCGATGGCGGTGTCCAATCCCTGCGAACGAACGCACGCCAGAAGACGTTTTACGCGTTGACGACCGCTTTCACGGGTGGATTCGGCGAACATGCGTTGACGGGGTATGCGGCGATGAAGGTCAATCACGACCCGACCGATCCGGTGGTTCAGCAAGGTATTTCTTCGTCGCGGACCTTGGTTTCGAAGCTTGGGGCTCCTGACCCCGGCGGGCACAGCAGCAAAACGGTGTATGCCGTTGCTGCGGCGACGCTGTTGCTCGCTGAAGTGGACGCAGAAAAATACAAGTCGGAACTCAAACAGATCGATCGCTACTTCCGAAACGCTCAATACCGCAACGGTGCCTACGGTTACGTGGGCGAGAAAACGGGGGACGTTTCCCAAACGCAGTATGCCATGCTGGCGCTTTGGACCCTGGATCGAGCGGGAATCCAGATCGATTACAAAGGCGTCGGCCGAACGGTTGGTTGGTTGCTTCGCGTCCAAGACCCAGGTGGTGGATGGCCCTACCAGGGAATTGACCCGGGAGGGAACAATCGGGTCAAGCAAGGTGGTGTCACTCCCTCGATGGCTGTGGCCGGAGGAAGCGCTCTGCTGATCGGGACCGACATCCTCCGGATGTGGGGTGAGAGTTTGGGCGGGGAAGCTTCCGCACTGGTCGGATTGCCCAAAGCCGTGAAAGAATTCAAAGAAGGGCAGAGCCTGAAAAAGGTGGAACGGCCCAAGATGCCGAAAGAACCTGTCGTGGCAGCGATTCAAGCTTGTGAAGGTTATCTGGGCAAAAATTCCGCTGACCCGGGCGTGAAGCGAAGCATCTGGCCCTACTATCAGCTGTACACGCTGGAGCGATACGAAAGCTTTCGAGAGATGGCATTTGAGTCGGAAATCAATCCCAGTCCTGCTTGGTACAACAGCGGCGTCGAGTACCTGAAGGAAGTTCGCAAAGGACCAAGTTGGCCTGGCGGTTCCTATACGACCAGTTCCGTCAGCACCGCGTTCTCGGTTTTGTTTCTGATCCGAAGCACCAAACGGGCCATCGTGAAAGCCAGTTCGGGGACATTGGGAGGTGGGCGATCACTTCCAAAGGACACGACGAAGATTCGGCGGGAAGGTTCGCAGATCAAAGGGGAGCCTGTCGGTGCGTCGGTGTTGGATTTGTTGTCGGCACTCGAAGATGACGGCAACGAAGCACTGGAGGGAAAGTCCTTGCCTGAGGACATGCAGTTGGCGACGGATCCCAAAGATTTGCGTGCTCAACTGGATCGATTGGAACGGCTGGTTCGAGGCAGTCAGTCCTACCAAGCCCGCCGCGTCGCAGCTCGTTTGCTAGGCAAGAGCGATGACATGCGGGTGGTCCCGGCGCTCATCTATGCACTCAGCGATCCCGATCTTTCGGTGCGTCGTTATGCGAGAGATGGATTGCGATTCATCAGCCGTAAATTTGAGGGCTTTGAAATGCCCGACAAACCGACCGAGGTTGAGCTTCGCAAAGCGGAGCGAGCCTGGATGGAATGGTACCTGACGGTGAATCCCAAACACGTTTTCGTGGCTCAGTGAGAGCAATCCGTCGGGGAGGAAATCGAACGACGGATCCAATTCGCGAATTCGGCGGCTCGACCGCCAGCGTCGTGGAAACGATCCAGGTATTCATCCACGCGTGACCAGTCAGTCGCGTCGCGTCGAAATGGCTCTTCGATGCTTTGCGTGAACGTTTCCATGGACTCGTCGCAGGCCACTCCAGCGCCTGATCGAACGAGGAAATCGTCGTGGTCGGAAAGCGACACGATGGGAGTGTGGGAGGCGGCCGCTTGCAGCAGGACGTTTGGGAATCCCTCATGTTCTCGACTTCCGGTCGACACGAACAACTTGGCCGCCGCGAACACGGCCGGCATCTGGGCAAACGGAACCCGGTCAATCAGCTCGACGTTCTCGGGAGCTTCTTGACGAACGCGAGATTCGATGTCGGGGTCGAACGGATTGGCGATCATCTTGAACGACAGATTTGGAAGCTTTTTGGCAGCTTCTAGCATCAGCAAGGGGCGTTTGTGGAAGTCGTCGTAGCGGCCGATCCAAAGAACGTCGAACGGTTGGGTGAACGGTTCCGGCGCCGGCATCGGGAACGGGGGTTGCCAATCTTCGCGATGGATTGGATTGCGAGAGAGCAACCCGTCTCGATCGAACAGTTGCTTCAACCGATCCACTTGCCATTGGCTTTGGCAGACCACATGGTCTGATTGCAGCAAGGCAAATCGACGTGCGGAAGAGGATTCGCCGCATTCATTGCGGTATTCCGTGTCAGTTGCCAGCCCGTCTTCCAAGCCTGCGTTGGAGCGGACGCAAACGAAGCTCGGCGTTTGTTCCAGGGTTGCGGTTGCCACCACTCGCGAACTGGAAGAGCTGACTCCAAATGAGATCCAGACATCGATTGATTTGCCGACCAAGCGGGGGTCCGGTTGGCTGTCGATGGGATCGCGGGATCGAAAAGGACGCGTCACGGCCAGAAGCGGCAATTGCCAGAGCAAGTGAGGGGAGAAACGCTGGATGCGTTTGGATTCCGTGTCGATGCAATCTCCCACCGCGTGGCGAATCGCTCGAAAACGATTGACGCTGATGTCGAGCTTGACCCCTTGGACTTCCGAGGGCCAAGGAATGGAATCATTTCTCGGGCGGTCAGTTTCTAGAAAGCAGATTGGCTCGATGTCTGCTTGGTGGGCGAGGTGCCGTGCCAGTGTCCACATCGCGGTTTCGAGTCCGCCGAATGTCTCACCAAAGCGTGTGGGGGCGGATTGCGTCGCGATCCGGCCATCGCTTGTTTCCGCCACGTTTCGGTGAGCCGCTGCGGGGGGGACAATGGCTGGCAGGGCGTGCCAAGCGACCAGGCCGACGCGAAAAGGCTTTGGATTCATGAACGGGCGATTCGCCAATGATGCAAGGCGACGATAAACTGAGGTGAAAACAAACCGCCGCAAAAATCGACCGTCGAATGATTGAAAAAGACGCCACGCCCGTTTCCGCCCCCACGCGAACCGTGCCGCCGCTTCGGATTGGTGACTTGGTCATCGACCCACCGATTCTGCAGGCGCCCATGGCTGGGTTCACCAACGCTGCGTTTCGCCACATTGTACGTCAATTCGGCGGTGCCGGGCTGTTGGCCACGGAAATGGTCAACGCTCGAGGGTTCGTCTGGCTGGATGAAAACGAAGCCGAACATCCGGATCGATTGTGGGGGGTGGCCGACGAACCCCGGCCGCTGGCAGTTCAGATTTGGGACAACGATCCCGAGACCATGGCCAAGGTCGGTCGCCGGTTGGCAGAGGAGTACCGCGTCAGCGTCGTCGACATCAACTTCGGTTGCCCGGTTCGGCAGGTGACTGAAAAAGCTCACAGCGGAAGCTACCTGCTGCGGGAACCGAGTCGGATGCATGCGATCATTTCGCGATTGGTGGAGGTGTGTGCGCCGACGCCCGTGACGGCGAAAATCCGTTTGGGGTGCAGTCGCGAAAATATCAACTGCAACGAGATCGCACGGGTGGTCGAAGAAGCGGGCGCGGCGGCGCTCACCGTTCATGGGCGGACGGCGGCGGACATGTTCCGTGGCAATGCGGACTGGGAACGGATCAGCGAAATTAAATCGCATCTCCGCAACATCCCGTTGATCGGGAACGGCGATTTGGACAGCGCTGAAAAGGTGGTGGCGGCGTTTGAGTTGTACGACGTCGATGCGGTCATGATCGCCCGCGCGTGCCTGGGCCGGCCGTGGTTGTTTTCGCAAGCGGCGGCGGCGCTGCGGGGCGAACCGATTCCGCCCGAACCGACTCTGCCGGAGCAGCGCGACGTGATGCTCAAGCACTACCAATTGGTGGTCGATCGCTTTGGCGAAGAGAAGGGAACCGTTCTGATGCGCAAATACGCGTGTTGTTATGCCCAAGGCAAGCACGGGGCCCGTTATTTCCGGACTCATGTCGCCAAGGTTTCTTCGGCCGAAGAATTTCATTCGGTGGTCGAGGAGTATTTCCCGCTGCACGACCCCAAGCGGGAGTCGCAGGACGCCGAGAGTGTTTCCAGCGACGCTTGCTAACTCGATTTTAGGGTAGCGAAACTCGTCAAGAGTTTCGTTCGTTGCGGGAAAGCCGAAAGTCTTGACGACTTCCGCTACGAGGAGCTAGGAGCTGCTCAACGTAGCGAGGAAAGCCCTGCATGGTTTCCGGCAGCTCGCTGGGGCCGATGATCAGGGGGCCATCGTTGTGGTCGGCGGGGAGGACGCCGTGGCTGCCACGCACCAGCGTTGGATCGAGCGGGATCACATCCATTTTGTAGCGGAGCCCTGCTTTCTTTTGAGCCAACCGTGCTGCCGCGCGAAGTTTGCTGGTCAGGAACAGTTCGCACGGGTCGTAGCCCGGTTTGCGATGAATGTCGACGGTTCTGGCAAAGTCCGGTGCGTTCGCGTTGTCGAGCCAGTAGTAGTAGGTGAACCAAGCGTTCGGTTCGGCCAACGCGATCAGTTCACCGCTTCGTGGATGATCCAGTTGCAGGTCGCCGGGGGAGACGACCGCGGCGATGCCGGGGGTTTGTTCCAGGGTGCTGCGAACGGTGGGGATGAGTTCGGGGCGGCGGACGTAGACGTGGGCCAACTGGTGATCAGCGACGGCGAAGGCATCGCTTTCGCCAGGCAACATGATTTCGCCGAAGGGGCCGCGGCGGACTTTCAGCCAATCGTTGCGACGCAGGATTTGGTTGATGCCGACGGGGGTGTCGACGGGAACGAGTCCGTATTCACTGACGACAACCACTTGGGCGCCGATTTCGCCGGCGGCCTCGATGACCTTTGCCGCGGCCGCATCGACCTCGGCAACTCGGGCTGGATCATGGTGGGGCAACCGCTGGAAGTCGTAATCCAGGTGAGGCAGGTAGCACAGCGTCAGTTGCGGTTGCTTCTCTCGCATCACAAGTGCGGTGGCTTGGGCAATCCATTCGCTTGAGGCGATGCCGGCGGCGGGGCCCCAGAAACCGAAGAACGGGAAGGGGCCAAGTTTCTCCGTGAGATTGCAGCCAGACCAATCCAGGATGTCAAAGACCTTGCTGCCGTCGCATCCATAGTGAGGTTTGGGCGTGGCCCCGTACTGGGCGGTGGTGGATTGGTTGAACCACCAAAACATCTTGGCCGTTTCGTAGCGATCATAAAAAACGTCGCCTTCAATCAACGTCCGGGCTTGCTGCCAGAAGCGGATTTCTTGGGTGTCGCGGTACAGCCAGCCGTTGCCAACGACTCCGTGATCTCGCGGGGCGAGCCCGGTCAGCATGGTGGCTTGGCTGGTGCAGGTCACGGCCGGAACCGGGCTGGTCCAGGGCCGGTGATTTCCCATCGCGGCCAGGTTGGGCGCGTGGCGAAGCAGTTTGGGGGTCAATCCAACGACGTTCAGAATGCAGAGTTTTGTCACGTAAGGCTACTTTTTTGCGAGTTCATCCGCTTTCGAGCGTTTCTTGGCACATCGCTGGTGACAAACCCCCGACGCGTTTGCGAAGGATTCACTATCCTATGGCCCATCTCCCCATCAGTTTGGTTCGAATCAGTCCTTCGTACAGGAGTCTTCATGTTGTTGTCAAAGCTCGCTCGTTTCAGCTTGCTAAGAATCGCCACTTTAATTGTTGCCCTGTTCGGGGTGGGGGGAGCGGCTGCATTCGCGCAAGAAGAAGTGACCTCGGAGGAGGTGGTGGAGGAGTCGGTCGCTGAACCGGCGTTGGGGCTGGACCAGCAGGTCGATGAATGGTTCAAGCCGATCGCCGACACCTGGGGCGACATTGTTTTTTACAGTGTGGAATTGCCGGGCGTGGGTCCCCTGCCATGGGTTTTGATCTTGCTGGTCGGCGGAGCGTTGTTCTTCACGATCGTGTTTGGGTTCATCAACCTGCGGTTGTTTCCGTTGGCGATCGAGGTGGTCAGCGGGAAGTTTGACGAGATTGAAAAACAAGGCCAGACGATCCCCACGGGGGTTGAGGTCATGGAGGTGGATGGTGACTTGGTCGACACCATCCGTGACGAGGGTGAAGGCGAGGTTTCGCACTTCCAGGCTCTGGCGACCGCGGTTTCGGGAACGGTTGGCCTGGGGAACATCGCGGGTGTGGCCGTCGCGGTTGCCACCGGAGGTCCCGGGGCGACTTTCTGGATGGTCGTCTGCGGTTTGCTGGGCATGTCGACCAAGTTTGTTGAATGCACCTTGGGTGTGAAATACCGCGACGTGGATGCCAATGGTGTGGTCCATGGCGGACCCATGTATTACCTGAAAAAGGGGCTCGCTGAACTCGGGCTGGCACCACTCGGAAAAGTGATGGGCGTGTTGTTCGCCATTTTCTGTGTGGGTGGATCGTTTGGCGGAGGCAACGCGTTTCAGTCCAACCAAGCGGCTCAGCAGATCAAATCCTTGCTGAATTTGCCCGACACTGGGTCCTCCGGAACGATCATCGGTTTGGTGATGGCAGTCTTGGTCGCGATTGTGATCATCGGCGGCATCAAGCGAATCGCGAAGGTCACCGAGAAGGTCGTGCCATTGATGGCGTTGATGTACGTGATCGCGGCACTCGGGATCATCTTGATGCACATTCAGGACGTGCCCTGGGCGATCGGGCAAGTCATTTCCGGTGCGTTTTCGCTGGAGGCTGGCTTTGGCGGATTGCTGGGCGTGATGGTCCAAGGGTTCCGTCGGGCGGCATTTTCGAACGAAGCCGGGGCCGGTTCGGCTGCCATCGCTCACTCCGCCGTGAAGACGCGTTTTCCCGCCTCCGAGGGCATTGTGGCGTTGCTGGAGCCGTTCATTGACACGGTCGTGATTTGCACGATGACCGCGATCGTGATCGTTTTGTTCAACGCAGACAATTCGTTCGAGTGGGGGCAGGTCGAGTCCAGCATGGTGCTGATCGACGGTGCTCGTTTGGGTGGGGTGGATTTGACCTCGGCCGCGTTTGACAGCGTGTTGCCCGGTTTTCGCTACTTGCTGACGATCGCGATCATTCTGTTCGCGTTTTCGACCATGATTTCCTGGTCTTACTACGGTCTGCAGTCGTGGAAGTATCTGTTTGGACGCAGCTTGGCAGCGGACTTGTCCTACAAATTGCTGTTCTGCGTGGTGGTGGTGATCGGAGCGGCGGTTTCGCTAGGGTCTGTCATCGATTTCTCGGACGCGATGATCTTTGCGATGGTCTTTCCCAACATGATTGGGCTGTTCCTGCTGTTCCCGAAGGTTCGCGACGAACTGAGCAAGTACCTGGAAGCCATCGGCAGAAAGTAGCCGGTTGGCCTGCGTGCCAAGTGAAACAGGCCGCCGGGGCATCTCGGCGGCTGGTGGGGAATCCGGTGATTGCCGATTCACCCCGGTATTCGTTCCGCGGGGGGGGGGAAGGCTGGAATTGATTCAAACCGAGGTTTGATTCCAAGCGGCGGTTCGCCGCGATTGAGAAGCTCTTTCATCGTCTGCGTGGTGCAGTGGTGAAAGGCGAAAGTGGTTAGAGGCGGGCTCGAACCGCCGACACCGGCCTTTTCAGGGCCGTGCTCTACCAACTGAGCTATCTAACCGTGATTTGGAGGCAAATTGCCTCACAAATGTTACCGTTTGCTTGCGCCAAAGAACAAGTTCCTCGGCGACAAGGTAGGAAAGTACGCTATGATGGGTGTCGTCGTCAATCGGCCTCTTCAAAACACTTTTCCTGGCCAACGATTTGGTCGTTCCTTGCTCAAGGACTGAATATGGCTTCTTCCGATCAAAATGTGATCGACGAACCGCAGATCGACGAAAAAACGACTTCCACGAGCAACGACGGTGCGTCGCAAGGGGCGGGGTCTGTCAGTTCAGGGGGCATGTCGGAGATTCAGAAGCAGCGTTTGGAAGAACGGGAGCGTTTGCGGACCAGCAAATTCGACGTGGTGACCTCGCTGTTCATGTCCCTGATTTTGTTCATCGGGGCTTTTGTCGTGATGTTGTTCATCGTCTGGCTGACGATGCGAATGCCAGAGAGAGTGAAGTCTTTCCCGCCCATTGAAGAAAATGCGGCCGGTCGTGCCGACAATGCCGAAGGTTTCGAGCGTGACTTTGAGCCGCCAGGGGCGGAAGAAGTCGAGGAGCTGATGGAGCCCACTCTGCAGGACACCATCGAAGCGGTGACTGACGCGGTCAGCAGCGTCGCTGGTGCCTTGGACACGATGAACACCAGTGCCACAGCCAGCACCGCGGGAACGGGCAAAGGGGACAGCCGTCCACCAGGGCCCGAGGGTGAAGGCGAAGACATCATCCCTCGATTCGAGCGTTGGCAATTGAATTTTTCGGCCAAAGGGCTGAAGCCCTACGCCAGCCAATTGGATTACTACAAAATCGAGCTCGGTTCCATCGGTGGATCAGTCCAAGGGGTCGATTACGCGAGCGACTTGGCTGGCAAGCCGAAGTCGCGGCACGTCGACGACAGTGAGGCTGAAAAGCGTCTGTATTTCATGTGGACGACGCCCAGCCCGCTGATGCAATTCGATCGGACGTTGCTGACTCAGGCCGGAATCAACGTCAACGGCCGTCAGATGCTGAAATTCATCCCGGAACAACTCGAGAACGAATTGGCTCATATCGAACTGGAATACGCCAGGGAAAAAGGGCATCCCAGCGTCGTTTCCATTGCCAAAACGGTCTTTCAAAGCACTGCCAGCGGAAGCGGGTACCAATTTGAGGTGGTCGAACAACGCTATCGCAAAGGCAAATGACGTGAAATTTCGAATCGGGTAACCACAATGGAACGCGGCAGCCTCCGTTGTCTCCACTCCTCGTTCCCATTCTCCGCTCACACCTGATCGTGAGATTCCCATCGCGGGAATCAACGCGGACTGACACTGACCAGACTTGTCTCGTCAGCGAGACGCCCAACCGAATCCCAACCAAACAATCGCATCACTCTGAAAGTACATAGGACAAAACGTTGTTGCTCGCTGAAACTTCGCTGTACGAAATCATCTCCAACTCAACGTACCTGGCGCTGGCTGCCGTTGCACTTTGGGGGCTGTATCAGATCGTGATCGTGTGGACCCGGGTCGGTCAGAAACGATTCAAGACGGAAGAACAACAGGACGCGTTCATGGACGACGTCGAGCAGATGCTGCGAGCGGGCGACTACGAAGGTGTTCACGAATACTGTGACGGAGACGTTCGAGCGATCCCACAGATGATCGACATGGCCGTCGTCAATCGCGAAGAAGGGTTCAAACGCGCCAAGCAAATCATGATGGACCGCTTTCAACGCGACGTGATGAGTGACCTCGAGTACCGACTCAGCTGGGTCAGCACCGTCATCAAAAGTGCTCCCATGATCGGGTTGTTCGGGACGGTGTTCGGAATGATGGGAGCGTTTAAAACGCTGGCCACCGCCGAGCAGGTCGAACCATCGGCGCTCGCCGGCGACATTCAAGTCGCGTTGGTGACGACCGCCAGTGGTTTGGCGATCGCGATTCCACTGATGTTGTTGGTGGCCACCGTGATGATTCGAATTGCGAAGATGGAAGATTTGCTCGGATCCGGTCTGCAGCGGTTCTTCGAAGCGTTCAAAGTTGGGCTGGCCAAGTCACAAGGTGCCGCTGCCAAAAACGGTGCCTCCGCTAGCGCCGAAGTCACTGCTGGGGTGCGATGATGAGTCAGGGATTCATTGACGACGATGAGGATGACGAACCAGCGCTGCCTCGGAAGAAGCGACCTGAGGAGGAGATGGACATCACGCCGATGATCGACATCACGTTCCTGTTGCTGATCTTCTTTGTGGTCGCTTCCAAGATGGATCCGACGCAAACGGGAAAGATTCCGGAAGCCACCAACGGCTTGGCCATTTCGGCCAAGGATTCAGCGGTCATTTTCATTGAGCCCGCCGGCGGTGATTCTCCCGCGATTTTGCGTCGCTACGACGGCAGCGAATTCAGCAAAGACGAAGAGACCGCAACCAGCGAGATCGTTGAATACCTGACTGGCGAATTGGAAAAGTCCATCGGAACGAACAAGAACCAAGTGATGTTGCTCGGGGACGCCGAGGTGAAGGTGTCCGAGGTCACCCGGGTTCAGAAAATCGTCGGGGATGCGTTTCAAGATTTGGAATTCACCTACATCGCCGTTAAAGAACAGTAACCCGCATCCGTTTTGAGTGACAAAGATGTCAATCCAATTTGAGTGCCCTTCCTGCGGTGAGTCACGTCTTGTGAACGAACGCTTGGGCGGACGAAAAATTCGATGCCCTGGTTGCGATTCACCGATCACGATCCCGGAAGCTCCCGTTGTGGCGGAAGCCGAACCGGTTGAGGTGGAGCTCGTGGAAGCGGAACCGATTGCGATGGATGCCTTCGAAGCGGAGCCCGTCGTCGAAGCCACGGTGGGTGCGGAAGCCGAAGAGGCGGGGTTCGGCAGTCCCGCTCACGCCGCAATGCGCGACGAGCTCGCGGCCGTTTCAGAGGGCGTGGAGCCCGCCGCGTTCAACCTGGACGACGATGACGATGCCCTGCCACCGCGTAAAAAACGTGACGACGGTGAACTCGACATGACACCGATGGTCGATGTGACGTTCTTGCTGCTGATCTTCTTCATGGTCACGGCGAGTTTCTCGTTGCAGAAATCGATTCAAATGCCTCGCCAGCAATCCGAACTTCCCAGTACGAACAACGACCCAGAAGAAACGGACGAGAAGGATCCGGTCGAGCTGGAAATCGACGAGAACGGCGGCTTCCTGGTTCTCGCTCCCGAGTGGGAAAAAGAAACACCCGGGAAGCAGAATCTGATCAGCGCCCTGAAAGAGGCGGTGGGCGACAATCGGGATGGCATGCAGTTGAACATCAAGATTCACGAAAACGCCAAGCTCCAGTTTCTGGTCGATGGCATGGACGCTGGCACCATCGCTGGCTTCGCCGCCCTGCAGGTCACCGAAGTCGACGGTTTTGATTGACGCTTTTCTTGACGCTCGTCCCCACCACCAGCACGTTGGCGAATTCCCCACGTCGGCGTTTGTGATTCTTTGACTCTTGTCTTTTCTCTCCACCAACAGAACCCACCGGCTCGATGGTCGGCGGTTTCACAATCAACAACATGCTTGCAAACGAACTGATTGACCAACTGGAACGGCGGGGTCTCTTGGACCAAGAGATCATCGAGGCGTTGCGGGAACAAATGTCGCAAGGAGGCTCACGCGTGACGCCCGAAGCGGTGGCCAAGCTGTTGGTCGACAATGGCCAGCTGACACGATTCCAAGCGACCAAGCTGATTGGCGAACTGCGCAGTGAGTCATACGATTCCGAAGCTGCGGAAGTGGTCGATGGCGAGGAGGATCTGACAGCACAACTGATCGATGACGACGATGTTCCCGAAGCCATCATCGAAGACGACGACCCGTTCGGTGACAATCCGGTCGAAGTGGAAGCCGTTGTCGCGGAACCCGTCGAAGTGGTTGCCGAAGCGGATTCGATGGGGGACGCACCATCGCGCGGTCGCCCGTCCTCCTCTCGGATCAAGAAACCTGAGACCAAGTCGACTTGGGACTCATTTAAAATCTACGGCTACTTGGGAATCATTGGATTCTTGATCATTGCCGGCGGTGTGCTTTGGTTCGTGCTTTCGAAGGGCAACGCGGACGAGTTCATCGCGCTCGCCAACAAACAATACGACAGCCAAAGCTATCAGCCGGCTCAAGACGCTTACATCGCTTACCTCGATCAATTTGGCGAAAGCAGCCAATACTCTTCGCTGGCTCGAACGCGAATCACGATGTGCGAGTTGTTTCGTGCGGAGCAGATGACCGATCCGGTGGCTGGGTTGGAAATGGCGAAAGAAAAGTTGCCAACCGTTATCAACGAGGAGGCAATGAACGATGAACGTGGCAACCTGGCAGGTTTCCTCGTTGACGTCGCCGAAAACATCGCGAAAGAGGCTGAGTTCGCCAAGGAAACCGAAGAGAAACGACGCCTGCTGGAGCGACTCGATGAGCAACAAACGTTGATTGACAACCCGAACTACATGTTGTCATCGATGAAGACGACTTTGTCGGGTCGGTTGTTGCAACTCTCAGAGGCTCGCAACCGCGTCAAACGAGAAATCGATCGCAACGTTCGCCTGGACGAGACGGAAGCGGCGATGCAAGCCGCACTCGCGGAAAAGAAGACCAAGGAAGCCTACGACCAACGTGATTCGTTGCTGCGTGATTTCCCTGAACTGGCCAAGGACTCACGCTTGGTGACGTTGGTCGAGGAGGCCAGCGAGATCCAGCAAACATTGGTCAAGCCATCGGCGAAGACACCCGAGATCAGCACGGACCCTGCCGGAGATGCCGCGCTGCGGTCCATCGTGTTGACCACGCGCCAAGGCAATTCGATTCCCGGCATTGAAGACGAGGTCTTCTTTCTTCGTGCGGGTGGATCGGTGTTGGCGTTCGCAGTCGACGACGGTCGCTTGTTGTGGCGTGATTACACCGGACAAGGCGAAGACTACACGCCGTTGCGATTGGACGATGGCACGGCGGTTTTGTTGTCGGACATGGCCAACGATGAAATTCGTCGCTGCCGTGGAGAAGACGGCGAAGTGGAGTGGCGTGCGAAAATCGGCGAACCGTTTGTCGAACCCGTTGCCGGACGCGATTCCATTTTGGTGACGATGAAGTCCGGGACGCTGGCCGCGATGGATTCGGATTCTGGCGACGTCAAATGGTCAACGGATCTGTCCCAGGAATTGTCGACGCCCGCCGGACTCGATGACACTCTGAATCGGATTTACATTCCCGGCAGTCACAGCAACCTGTACGTGCTCAACGCACGCGATGGCAAATGCATCGAGAGTTTGTATCTCGAACACGATGAAGGAACGATCGCGGTCGCTCCCGTGTCCTTGCTCGGCCACGTGTTTGTGATCGAAAACACGGGCAGCGATTACGCTCAAGTTCACGTTTTGAAAGTCGATGAGAACGGCGAGAACATCAAAATTGCTCAGAGTCCATTCCGGTTGGATGGCAACGTGGTGGTTCCACCGATTGTTCAGAATCGTCGTCTGATCGTGTTGACCGATCGCGGCCAAGTGGCGGTGTATGACATCGAGCCAACCTCGGAAAAAGATCAGGTCTCGTTGATCGCTCAGCAGGTCGCCGCGTATGACAAACCCACGCTGACTCGGATGGCGGTCGGACGCAGTCAAATGTGGATCACGGGCACACGAATTGGTCGCTACGAGTTGCAGATCAACACGGGGCGAGTGGTTTTCAGTTGGGGGAAAAGTGAAGGTGACACCTTCATCGGCCAACCATTGTCGCTCGAAGATGTGCTCGTCCACGCTCGCGTCTTGAAAGGCACCTCTGCGATTCGCGTGACGGCGGCCGAACCCAAGACGGGGAACATGCTGTGGCAAACCGATGTGGGGACCCCGATCGCGATGATCACGCCTGCACCGGAAAGCGGTTTCCATGCCGTGACCAGCCAAGGAGCCTTGTTCGAGTTGACCTCGGAATCACTGGCGACGGGCTCGACGCAGGGCCCGATTGAGAACCCCGGTGCCAAGGGGATCTCCATGAGTTTCCAAAACCCAATCGCGGTGGACGACGTTCGCCGCATCCTGTTGAACCAAGCCCAGAAGGGCGAAGCGTTGATCTACGACCCGACTCGTCGAAGTGAGAAGCTTCGCAAGGTCACATTCCAATTGACGGGGCCCAAGCCAACCGGCGTGGCAACGTTCAGCGGTGGTGGTTTGTTCTTGCCGCTCGATACCGGACGCGCGGTGTTGATGGATTGGCAAACGGGGCGTGTCAAAGGGGCACCGTTCCAACCGGCCAGCGACCCCACGGCGACCGTCGAGTGGACCAACCCCATCAACAGTGCTGCGGACCCGGACCAAGTCTTGATCGCAGACAGTCGTAAAAAACTGTACCGGTTGCGAGTCGGCGACCAAATTCGAGAGTTGTCGAGCGTTGATTTGGAGTCGCCTTTCTTAGGAACCGTGGCGGGTGTGGAGTCGAGTCTGCTTGGCAGTGTCAGTGGTCCAGCCTCGGACTTCTTGGTGGGGCATGACCAGACCGGTCTCGAGCAAACCTTCAAGAAGGTCTTGGATGGACGTGTTGTTTGGGGACCCGTTGCGGCCCAATCCGAATCCACTGGCGAGATCGCATTGGTGATCACGGATGACCAAGTGTTGCGAGGCTTCAGTGCCTCGGGCGAACCTCTCTTTCAAACGCAAATGCCTGAAGCCGGTCAGTTGGTTGACCGGGTCGTCTCGATTGGTGGACGCTGGGTTTTGACGGGGAAAGACGGTTGGTTGACCTCGATCGATCCCGCTTCGGGCAACGTGGTTGGGACAACGAAACTTGGCCAGCCTTTGTCGGCCGGTCCTTTGCCGGTGGGCGATAAGCTGCTGGTCCCGGGCACCGAAGGTGTCGTTTACATCACGAACATTCCCGGTGACGCCTGATCCATGCACTTCCAGTCCTTGATGAATTCCAACGTGTTGCATTTTCGACGACCTCGCCGCCTTCACCGCATGGTTCGGAACAGCATTCTGTTCCTGATGCTCTGTGTTTTGGGTGCAACCAGTGCGCAAGCTCAGTTGCTCAACTACGCCGACTCTGGCCGGCCGGAAGCTCCCGGTTTGGAGCTGTTGCAAGAAGAGCCTCATGACCTGATCTTCTTCACGGAAAAGGCCGGTGGCGGTTGGGTGAAAACTCGGTTGCTGGAGTTGCCGAGGCGAGAGATGCCAGCTTCCCCCAGTGGGTCGTTGAAGTTCAGCATTGTCGGTGTGGAGCAGCAGGAGTTTGTTGCCAAATGGACGGACATCCAGAACATCGACTTTTGGGAAACACGGCTCGAACGAGAGACGGCGGAACGGATCAAGGCGGGTGATTTCGTCGGTGCTTATCCGTTCCTGTCCGTGCTGATTCGTGACTACCCGGCTCGGCCTGGCATGCGTCAATTGCGGACTGAGTTCCTGTGGCGAGATGCGGGGCGACGCGCTAAGAATCGAGAGTTCGGTGCGTCACTGGCCATGCTGGAGGAGCTGCGTCGCTACGCTCCCGAATACAAAACACAAACGGTGCTGACCGCGATCGGCGCGTTGACGGATCAACTGATGGAACAACTCGTCAGCGATGGCAAGTTGGAGTTGGGCCAGCAACTGCTGGCTCGATTGGAACAGGAGTACCGGGGCCAGAATCTGTCTTCGATCAAGAAATGGAACGCTCAATTCCTGTCGATGGCGGAAGACAAACGGGACCTCGCCTTGGCGGCATTGGAAGCGAAGAACTACCGCGACGCACGCAAGTTTTCGCGCGAAAGCATTTTCCTGAAACCGGACATCGAAGGCGGCACGGAACTGGTTCGCAAAGTCGACCAGATCTACCCGCTGGTGAATGTCGGTGTGCTCCAAACGGCCACCGTGCTGGACCCGACTCGCTTGGACAACTGGGCCGCGCGTCGTGCTGGGCGGTTGCTGTACCGTGTCCTGTTTGAGATGCAGGGGGCCGGTCCCGAGGGTGGCGAGTACGAGTTCATTTTCGGCGACACCGAGCAGAGCCCTGACCGTCAGCGGTTTTCGATGTTCATTGAACCCGAGCGTTTGCCGGAACCGCTCAACAAGGTCGATGGCTTTTACCTCGCGGATGTTTTGGCGGAACGCGTCCAATCAGAATCACCGACTTACTTCTCGCCTTGGGCGGCCGCGGTTCAGGCCATCGGGCTGGACGGTCCCAAGCGGATTGACTGCATTTTGCGTCGTCCCAATGTGCTTCCGTCGGCGCTGATTCAGGTCACTGTCGATGGGTCCTGGTTCGGTGGCGAGCCTGGATCGCCGACGGGGGACTATCGCCGAGATGTCGTCGAAGGCGACGTGGTGCGGTACGTTCTCAAAGGCGAGCCTCGCACCGAATTGCAGCCTCGAGAAATTGTCGAGATTCGAACCGAATCCGCCGCCGAAGGGGTCAGTAAACTGCTGCAAGGCGAAGTCGACGTGTTGGACCAACTGTTCCCCGCCGATGCCGTGCGGTTGTCCAGCAACCGGAAGGTGCGAGTGGTCAATTATCCCTTGCCCAGCGTGCACATGCTGGTTCCCTGCAGCGACCACGAGTACCTCGCCGACAAGACATTCCGACGTGCGTTGGTGTACGGCACGAACCGCGAAGACATCCTCAACGGCGAGTTGTTGGAAAGCTTGGAAGTGCCTGGTTGCCGCGTGCTCTCCGGTCCTTTCCCTGCCGGGCTCGAAGACAATGACCCGCTCGGTTACGCCTACGACCAATCCATCGCACCTCGCAACTATGAGCCTCGTTTGGCGAAGTTGCTGATGACGATGACGACCAAACAAATGGAATCCGAGGCATCGCGCAAGAAGGAAAAACCACCGGAGCTGAAGCCGATTCGATTGGCGTTTCCGCCGGAGAACCTTTCCCGGATCGCTTGCGAGGCCATTCGCAGCCAGTGGCAGTTGTTGGGGCTTGAAATCGAGCTTGTCGAACTGCCGGTCGGTCGCGCGTTCCCGGATCCTGGCACCGCTGACATCGCCTATGTTTCCGCGGCCGTTTGGGAACCGATCATTGACGCTCGACGAGTGTTGGGCCCCGAAGGCATGGCCGGCAGCACCGATCAATTGGTTGGTTTGGGGCTGCGTCGATTGGAAGAGTCAAAGAACTGGCGCGACGCTCGAGATCGTTTGTTAGATTTGCACGCGATCGCTCACCACGAATTGCCCGTGTTGCCGTTGTGGCAATTGGTTGATTCTTATGCCTACAGCCGAGAACTGCTGGGTGTGGGTTCCGACATCGTGTCGCTGTATCAAAACGCTGAGAAATGGCGGTTGAGTCAATGAGTATCGCAACCTTGTTTTCTGATTTCCGTTTTCTGCCACGGTGTGCGATTGGACTGATCGTCTTGTTCGTGACGTTCGGATCGCTCGCGTCTGCGCCGGCTCAGGAATCGGGTGCCGAAACCACTGTCGTCGCGGATGCCAATGCAGAGGCTGATCCCGAGGCGGAGGCCGAGCCTGAGGAGCCACCACCGTTCGACTTTGCCCCTTACCGAACCTTGATTTGGGTGGCCTCCGATTCGCCGCGTGTGTCTGCCGACACGTTACGAGACGATTTGCAGAAGGTGCTGGATCGCGATTTTCATGCGGTGTGGCGAACGACGATTGCCGACGCACCCACGTCCGTTGCCTCGATGGCAATGCGCGTCCTGTCCGAAGTCGACTTCGACACGTTGGCTGCCACCGACCCGGTGATCGCGCTCAAAAAATCTCACAATGACGCGGTTCGAATTCGTTTCGCAGGCGATGTGGGACGTTACGCCTCCAGCATTCTGACCACGCCAGGACGCATGGAAGAGGTGCGTTCGCGATTGGTTGGCGATCCAGGTTCCCCCAAGAATGCTTGGTTGCAAATCCTGCATCCGGTGGAGGGCGATGCGGTCGCGCTGAAAGAAGCATGGGCGACCGAGACCACGGAGGCCATCTTGGTCTCTCGCGGGATGGCGGAAACGCTGACGGAGCCCGAAGCCAAGATCATCGTGCCGCCGATCACTGGCCAAGTCATTGATGCCGCCCAAGCCTATGACAAGATCTTCATCGTTCGAATTCGAACGGCGACCACGCCCATGAAGGTTGAAAGCGTGGAATTCGACACACTGATGCGGTACTTCGGTGACACATCCAGCGCCACCGTGTCGAGTTTCAATCTGTTGCCCGAAGTGGTTGGCTCGACATTGCGAGATGTGTTTGCTCCCGTCGCTCGGATTGATGATGCGGGGAAGAGCAACGCGGTGGGATTGGTGCGAGCATCCGGCTTGGTGACAGACAAGGAATCGCCTGCCCTCGTCCAGGTGGGCGACGTGTTGGTGCCGATGGTTCGCAAGGACGATCGCAACGGCAATCCGATTTCGATTGGGCCGCTCGACTGGGCCTACTTGCTGGCGAAAGAGTTGGATGGCAGACGCGTCAAGATGGATTTCCATGCAGGGCGTGCGGGCGGTTTGCAAGGTCGCAAGAATGCCAGGACGCACCGGATGGGACTGCGGATTCGGCCGCGGAAGGACCAGACCCTGTTGCGTTTGCATGCCAAGGGTGACCCCAATCAGCCGCTGATTGGATACGAGATCTACGAAAAGGAACTGGAAGGCAAAAGCATGACGTTCATCGGACGCACCGATTGGAACGGTCGCTTGGATGTCGAGTTTGCCAAGGACCAGCCACTGCGTTTGCTGTATGTCAAGAATGGTGGAGCGGTGTTGGCTCGATTGCCGATGGTCCCCGGGCACCATGCAAATGCTGTCGCGGATCTTGCCGGCGACGACATGCGGTTGCAGGCGGAATCCTACATCCGTGGCGTTCAGAACTCGATCATCGACTTGCTGGCGATTCGTGAATTGTTCAAGGCTCGGATCATGATGCGGCTGGAACGAGGAGACCTCGAATCGGCCGAAGAGTTGTTGGAGGTGTTGCGGAACCAACCGACCAATGAACGGCTCGCCAATGACATGGGCAAGCGTCAGACCGAATTTATCAAAGCGATCGGCAAGAATGCCAATCAGCAACGCAAGGTCGACGAGATGTTCAGCGTGACCCGTGAGTTGCTGACCAAGCACATCAGCCCGAAGCTGGTGCGTGACTTGGAAGAGGCTGTGATCGAGTCCAAGGAAAATGGCGGCAAGCTGCCGTCGAAGTCGGACGAGGAAGCTACAGCAGAGTAGAACATTTGTCCCCAAATGTTTGCGTGACGGGTTTCTGTCTTCGAGCAGCGAGACGCGAATGGTTACCAATGGGATGGGGGGCGACGTGGCTTGACGTTCGAGAAATGCTCGACGGAACAGTAGGGGACAACTGTTCTACTCTTCAGCCTGGAAAGGCTGACGTACGTTTTTCGTGATCGTCGGTTTCGTACCGTGAACGAAACTCCTCTTCGCTGAGGACTTCGACGCCCAGCGATTCCGCTTTGGTGAGTTTGCTGCCCGCTTTTTCACCGGCGATCACAAAGTCGGTTTTCTTGCTCACGCTGCTCGCTGCCCGTCCGCCCAGTTCTTCGATCCGAGCTTTGATTCCGTCGCGGGTGTAGTGCTGCAGCGTCCCTGTCGCAACGATGTTCTTGCCTGCCAATGGCCGGTCTTCCGTGTCGTCTGGTGATTCAACTGGCTCGGGGCTCGACATGGTGACGCCCACTGCGTCCAATTCCGCCAGCGTTTGCGAACCCGATTCGCTGTGGATGAATTTAAGGAGGCTTTCGGCGATTCGGTCACCGATTTCATGAATCGCAGCGAGGTCCTCTGCTTTCGCCGAACGCAGCAGATCCAGGTTCCAGTACTTTGCCGCAATCAATTTGGCGACGCGAGGTCCGATGTGGCGGATGCTGATCGATGACAGCACACGGGCCAACCCACGCGTGCGGCTTTCGTTGATCCCCGCGACAAGGCTCTCGGCATTTTTGCGACCGAATTGAACTTCGATCATCTCGTCGCCCTTGCCCTTTCGCAGTCGTGGCCAAGTCAACTCCGCAAGTTCATCGACTTTCAATCGGTACAGGTCAGCGTAGTTTTCGACCAGTTCCTTTTGCAGCAACAGATCGACCACCTCTTCGCCCAAACCATCAATGTCCATGCCCGCTCGACTGCCGAAGTAAACCAGTCGTTGGCGAAGTTGAGCGGGGCATGCCGGGTTGGTGCAGCGGATGTAAACGCCGCCCTCGTCACGTGTGAGTGGTTCGTCGCACCTTGGGCAATGAGTTGGGAATTCAAATTTGGGAAGCGGTTTGGTGCGAGCATGTTTTTCAACCCGCACGACCTTGGGGATGATCTTGCCGGCTTTCTCGACGACCACCGTGTCGCCGACACGAACGTCCAACCGTTCGATCTCGTCGGCGTTGTGAAGCGAGGCTCGCGAGACGGTGGTGTCGGCAATGTCGACGGGCGTCAGGTACGCGACCGGCGTGATCGTGCCGGTCTTGCCGACTTGGACATCGATTGCTTCGAGTGTGGTGATGGCTTCGTAGCGTTCGAACTTGTAAGCGATCACCCAGCGCGGACTCTTGCTGCGAACGCCCAGTTTTTCGCGTTGCTCGAACGAGTTGACTTTGAACACGATGCCATCGATCTCAAATGGCAGGTCGGGCATTTCCAGTTCCAGTTTCGCAATCGCTTGGAGGGCGTCCTCCTTGTTCTCAAAGCGAACAACATCCGGTGCGATGGGAATGCCCAGTGCCTCGACATGCTTGAGGAACGTCATGTGATCAGCGGCTTGAACGCCGACCAGTTCGCCGCTGCCGTGACAAAAGAATCGAATATTTCGCGAAGCTGCGATCTTGGGGTCGAGCAAGCGGATCGTGCCCGCCGTAACGTTGCGTGTGTTCTTGAACGGTTCGTGACCGGCTTCGGTTTGGCGGACATTGAGGTCGGCCAAGTCGGCGTCGGTCATGTAGAGTTCGCCGCGAACTTCGAGAACCTCAGGGACGTTTCCACCGGCAATTTCGGGATGGGCGCGAGCGGCATCGGCGATGGACCGAGGCAATTCGCGAATCGTACGAATGTTGTGAGTGATGTCGTCGCCGACTTGCCCGTTGCCTCGTGTGAGAGCCAGTGCCAGTTCCCCGTTTTCGTAACGAATCGAACCCGCGACGCCGTCGATTTTGTATTCCATTGTCCAGGCAACGGATTCGCCTTCGAGCGATTTTTCAATTCGCTCCATCGCCGCCGCCAATTCTTCGCGGCTGTACGTGTTGTCGATCGACAACATTGGGACTCGGTGAGGAACCTGGACCAGTTGATCGACCACCGCGCCACCGACCAACTGGGTCGGTGAATTCGGCTGGCGAAGTTCGGGGTGTTCGTTCTCGAGTTGGTTGAGCTCGGCCAGCAATTGATCGTATTGCAGGTCGGTGATCTCAGGAGCCGCGTCGTCGTAGTACAGACGATTGTGGTGATTGATTTCGTCGACGAGTTGTTGAACGCGGCTGGCAATGGAATCGGAGGCCACGAAACGATCCTGGGGCATGAGAGAGTCACCAATGTTCTCGGCGGACCGAGCGGGCCATTCATTGTCCGTTTGCCACCCGCTGTTTCTAGGCCCCTTGATGGAAGAGGTCGGGCGACGCCGTTCAGGCGTACGCGAGGGTGAGGGCCGGGCACGGGAGACGGCGTGAATTGCCCTCCCTCGGAAATCTCGCTTTTCGACTCCTCCCGTCTCCAACCGGCTTGTCGATTTGAGTCATCAACGACGTTTGAACGCATGTAGGATGGGCACTCTTGTCCGTCAGAGTGGTGGATGTCGGCCAAGAGTGGCCAACCTACAAAAAAATCTGCTCGTTCCCAGGCTCTGCCTGGGAACGCAATGCACTGCAGGCTCCGCCTGCTGAGACAGAATCGGGAGGCGGAGCCTCCAAGACAGTGTGTTCCCAGGCAGAGCCTGGGAACAAGGGACAAGGGAAAGTGGAAATCCGCCGAGACGCGGCATCAGAAAACGGCACGAGCTCTGAATACGAAATGAACAGGCAGGCAGGATTGGGCGGAACCTGAGTCGAACAGTTGTCCGCAACTGTTTCCGTGCTGGCACAGACTCATCGAAACGTTCAACGCGAACGCGAGCCAATTTCGATGCAGAGTCGGAGAGGCACGCGCACAAAAAAACGGAGCCAACTTCCGGGAATTTGAACTCGCCGGCCAGTTGGGCTCCGTGATGGATCGTGAATCAATCGGACTCAAGCGGAGTCCATTTGATCACTCAGCAGTGCCAGCGGCTGCGTCGATCGTTTCTTTGGCCTTGTCGCCACCTTGGTCGATCGCACCGTCAACGGTTTCTTTGGCAGCTTCTGGGACCATGTCTGCGCTCGCGTCTTTGGCGGTAACAGCGGCGGAATCAACACCTGCTTTGGCTTGATCAGCGATTCCAGCGGCGGAGTCCGAGCCCTTTTCGCATCCAGCCAAAACAGCGACCAAAGAAAGGGCAAGCAACGATTGAGTGAGCTTCGTGAACATCAAATTCATCCTGAGAAATTGGACTGGGCGAATCCCGACAATTTTGATGACCCGCCCTTCAATTCCAACCCTATCGGAAACGTTTCTGAACACAAGTGGACCACTGCCAGGCCGTGGTCGTCCGTGGTTGATCCGCGTCTCAATCTGGCACGCTCGCTGTTTTGTTGATTCGTCGGGTGTGAAACTGGATCGATGTGGCGATGAACCCCGATTTTCCGTATTCATTCGGTGTCCGTTCTCCGCCGGCGGCCAATTCTTCCTGGCGGTTTCGCCGCCATTCTGTTTGCATGCTGTGGTCCCGATGAACCACCCATTGAGATCGAAGTCGTTTCGTTCTGTTTCGCAATCGCGATTCGAGCCGCGTCACGCAGTGCTGCAGGCGGTGAATGTCGATCGTTCGCAGCACGGCAGCACCGCGACGCTGTTGTGGATGGGGTGCTGTTTCCTGGTTTGGCTCAGCATGGGTGTGGCGTCCGCACAGGAGATCGTCTGGACGACCCCGCAACCGCCGCCGTTCACCACTTCGTCTGTCACGACCTACCCCGTTGAAACGTCGTTGCCAGTGGCGTCGTCGAGTTCATCTTGGTCGACTCCATCGGAACCCGTTGAAAGCTGGCCCGGCCACACGGAAACCTCTTCGCGAGGTCGTTTGTCGCCGCCAGCGTTCACATCCAACACGTCATCCCGTTCCACCTCTGGCTCTCGATCACGACCCTCGTCGTCCACGAGTTCGGCCACGACGAATTCGTCACCGAATCGACGCCCCGTTCAACGCCCTTTTCCTGGGACGACTCAGACATCCTCGTTGGCAGGCAATGGCAAGTCGAGCAACGGTTCCGATTGGAACGCAGTCGATTCGACCGAAGCAACCACGGCGAGTTATCCGTTGCTGCCTCGTCAACGAACTGAGGTGGAAGATTGGCGACAATCGCCGTACGCAGAGATGCACGTGCGCGCGGCCCAGCAGTCGGAAAACCGGTTTCGCTCGGCCGCCCAAACCTCGGATCCCATCGCAGCTGACATTGCTGAGAAGAATGCGGAACTGGTTCAGCAATGGATTGTTCTCGCAGCGGACTACAACCAACTCGCCAGTCGAGTGTACGCAGCGAGCGAACAATTCGAGGCCACACGGACTGACTACGAGGATGTCAATCAGAAGTTGACGCAACACGGTCTGACGCCAACCATTGGTTTGTTGCTGCGTCACAAGAAAGATCAGCTCGAACAATGGCAAATCGAAAACAGTCAAACTGCTTTGGCGAGCGAGGCTCTGGGAAAGTCACGCCAGCAGCAATTGGAATTGGACCTGATCCGATTGGATGGGACGGAACCTGAAAAGCAAGCCACAGAAGTTCTTGCGGCGGCCGGTTACGACGCCACTCGTTATGGCGACCCGTTGCGATTGCAAGTCGAAGAGCTGCTGCGACAACGCAGTGCCTGGATCCGCTCGTTGCAAATCGGATATCAGGATCACCAGCAAAAGATCAGCGAATTGGATTCGATCGCCACTGCATCGCAGGCATTGGCGGACGACTATCGAATGCTGATCGACCGGCACGTCATGTGGATCCGCAGCGATGAGCCACTCGGGCTGAGCGACGCCCAGAATTTGAAGGCTGGGATGGCGGCTTTGTTCGATTCCAACCGCAGCGGAGATTTTGGACCGACCTTTGAACGAAAGATTTCGACCAACCCGGTCGGTGCGATCGGTCTGTTGGTCGGCGTCGTGTTGATTCTGGTGCTGCGTTGGGTTGCCAAGTCGGCACTGATTGCGATTGGAAGTCGGAAACGAATGCGAAAGGCCTCGCCGCACAAACGGAAATTGTTTGCGGGTGTGCTGACGGTCCTGGTCGCTTCAGGAATTCCTGCGATCCTGTTTTGGGTCGGGCGTTGGTTGGGCACGGGCGTGGTTTCCGAAGCAACCTTGCATGCCTCCGATGCCTTTTGTGCTGCCAGTTTGGTGGCTTGGTTGATCGAGGTCCCGCGGCAGTGGCTGCGGGCGGAAGGATACTTGGATCAACACGTCGACATTGAAATGCCTCGTCGACCACGTGCGATGAAGTACCTGACGATCATCGGCATGGGATTGGTCATCGCTGCTTACACGATCACGTTGATGAGTGAAGTGGATCACGGGATGTGGCGTGGTTCGGTTGCTCGCGTGGGATTCATCCTGACGATGTTGTTGGCGGCGTGGACGATGCATTTGACGCTTCGTCCCGTTGGTGGATTCCTGGAACCGTTGATTGAGAAGTTCTGCGGCAGTGTGATTCATCGCGGTCGGTTCTTGATGTACTTGGCCGGCATTGGATTGCCGTTGTTTTTGATTGCTTTGTCCACGCTCGGGTACAGCGTCACCACGCATGAGATCATTCAGCGGATCATCTTCACGGCGGTGACGTTGATGTCGACGGCGATTCTTTGGGCGGGTGTGAAGTATGTGTCCGCCGAAGCCTGGGACTTGCTGACGGGCACGCGTTCGACCAAACAAGCACAGGAAGAGTACGACGAGCCTGAGGCTGGCCGTGTTGCCGGGGCCCTGGGTGAACATTTCTTGGAACTCAAACATCACCTCGCATTCCTATGCCAGTGTGCGTTGGTGCTGAGCGCGGTGGTGTGTTTTGGTTGGCTATGGATCGACGTGTTCCCAAACGTCCGAATGGGAAACCCGGAGCTGTGGACGGTGGACGACACCGTGCAACAAGCCAGCGTCAACGCGATGGGGCAAACCGTCATGCAATCGGTGGTGGAAACGACGCCCGTCACCGCCGTGCATTTGTTGCTGGCCGCGGGCACGTTGTTCGTCGCATTTCAATTGGCCAAGTTGCTGCCAGCCTTGTTTGATGCCTTGGTGCTGCAGCGAGTGTCGTTTGATGAGGGCATGGAACACTTCACGTTGGTGTTGGGGCGGTTCCTGCTGTTCAGTGTTGGGTGCTTCATCGCCTGCAAATGGATCGGAGTCCGTTGGCACACGATCCAGTGGCTGGCCGTTGGTCTGATGATTGGCTTGGGCTTCGGTTTGCAAGACATGGTCCGAAACCTGTTTGGCGGATTCATCGTGTTGTTTGAAAAACCTGCTCGATTGGGTGATTTGATCACGGTTGGGAACTTCACCGGACGCGTCGCGGCACAGCGTCTGAGAACGACCGTGTTGTCGGACGATGACGGTCGCGAAGTGATCATCCCGAACAAGAACTTTGTCAGTGACGACGTGGTCAACTGGATGGGGGCCGGACGCTTGTGTGTGATCCCCATGGAAGTCGCGGTCACGCGAGACGAGCGGCCCGCGGACCTGTGTCGGACCTTGCAGGAATTGATGATCGAGCAGCCCGATGTGCTGCTGACACCGGCTCCTCAAGCCACTTTGGTGTGCGTCGGCCAACGGTCTCAACGAATTGAAGTGCGTGCTTGGATCGAACAAGGGCAAAACGCCGATCGCTACCGTGATCAATTGCTGAAGCTCGTTCGTCGTCATTTGCTCGAACGAAATTTGCTGGCTCAAAACCAACCATCTCAACCGGAGATGAGAGATGTGTTGACCAAGCAAGACGATTCGGAAGATTTCTTCGACGACGATTTTGGCCAGCCCCGAATCTCCGACGCGATCCGCAAACGCAAGCGTCGGGCGTGAATCGATGACAGGAGCCTGGCGGGATTGACTCAGTCCGAAACATCCATGATGTGATCGGTAATGAAGTGAGATGGCGCATGACTTGCTTCGGTCGATGCGCTATTGGAGAAACTTTTCTTCCCACTTCCAAATCGAAAGGTCATCGATGTTCTATCACGATGGTGGCAAGCTTCAGTATCCGGTTCGCGTTGAAAAACCAAGCCCGATCTTTGCCAAGGCACTTCAGCAAGCAATCGGCGGTATTCAGGGCGAAGTTCGCGTTTGCTTGCAATATCTGTTTCAGGCTTGGGGCGCACGTGGTCCGGCAAAGTATCGCGATATGTTGCTGGAGACGGGCACCGAAGAGATGGCCCACATTGAAATGTTGGCAACCGCTGTTGCATTGAACCTGGAAGACGCACCGCTGGAACAAGAAGAGGCGGCGAAAGACCCAGTCGTAATGGCGGCAATGGGAGGCATGAACATCCAACATGCGATCGGCACCTGCATGGCCGCGATGCCGGTCGACAGCGAAGGTGTGCCGTTCAATTGCAGCCATGTGTATGCCAGCGGAAACGTTGCCGCCGACATGCTGGCCAACGCGACCGCGGAATCCACCGGACGCATGCTCGCGGTTCAGTTGTGGAAAATGACGGACGATCCTGGCATGAAAGACATGTTGAGCTACATGATCGCTCGCGACACCATGCACCAAAACCAATGGCTCGCGGCTTGGGAAGAGCTCGGCGGTCCGGAGAACCATCCGATCCCGAACTCGTTCCCACAAGAGAACGAGAACAGTGACTACGCCTACGCGTTCCAGTCCTTTGGCATTGGCGATGACTTTGAAACGCCACGCGGCGAATGGACCCAGGGCAAATCGTTTGACGGAAAAGGCTCCAACTCCGTGGTCAGAATGCGACCGCTGGGTGACAAGCCACAGTTAGGTGCCGCTTCGCCGAAGTCGGCGGCTCAGAAAGGTCAAATGGAGAAATGAGCGGAAGCTTCCACCCCTGGTCGATTGATTCGAAGGAGACGTCATGAAAAGTAGTATGAAACGGCGTGAAGCGGTTGGCACATTGCTCACCGGAGGCGTCGGCGGTTTGGCTGGCATTCTCGCGAACCGCCCGGCCCAAGCTTCCGACGGAAGTGCTTCAGTGACCGACGTGTTTTGCTCGGAATTGACGCTTTCGCCGCGGGAAACGCCGGAAGCGGAAACGAAGAATCAGTTGCGAGAATTCGTGCCAACTCGCGTTCGTTCTGGGCATGTGTTCTGCACGCTGACCTCGCAAAATGCAAAGAACCCGGCGATCACTTCGGTGTACGCGGCACCAGTCGTGCGTGATGGCCAGCCCGGCGCCGAGATCACGATTCACTTTTTGGGTCAGCCTCAAAGTGACGTGAACCTCAGCCTTTTGCATGTGGGCGTGTCCGCTTGATGCGAGCACGCCATCGCGTTGTCAATTCGCTCGCCCGCCACGATTGGACTCAGTCGTGGCGGGGTTTTTTTGAAGCGTTTCGCGATGCGGCATTGTTGATGTGAGCTGATTCCAATCGCAATGCGGAACAGGCGGAAAAGATCGTGGGGCATTCGCCCGCCGGTTTGTTTGGCTACACACACATGCTCGGTGGATACGCGGGAGGGCAAGCGGAGTACTTGCGAGTGCCTTATGCGGACGTCGGACCGATCAAAGTGCCCGATGGACTGCCGGATGAACAAGTCGTTTTCTTGTCGGACATCTTTCCGACCGGTTACATGGCGGCGGAAAACTGCGACATCCAATCCACCGACACGGTCGCGGTTTGGGGCTGTCCGCCAACGTTCTCGGGGCTTCCACCCCGAGCTAGTGAAGTCGGCCCCGTCCGGGGCGAAGTTTTGAGAATGGCGTTGGAAGGTGCCTCCGGAAACTGGGACGGAGCGATCGAGCTCATGGCCGATGTGAATGTGAATCCAAAGATTGAATTTTTCAGGGTCCCTGGCCACTTCTCGGGCATCGCCCCGCTCGTGCTAATCGGTTGACAATAGATAACGTATGTGTTATCTTCGGTTCGTTGCTATCCCATCCGATGGACACAAGGAATGAGTCATGGCCATCGGGAGCAATCTTTCAAGAGCAGGGAGGCGATATGCCATCAGTAAGAGAGTTCGAAAACGAAGATGGCCGGTCTCCATTCGGTGAATGGTTTGTCGCTTTGGATGGCCAAGCCGCCGACCGCATCCGTGAAGTTGTTTTGCGGATGGAGCTTGGAAATTTGGGGGACGTGAAGCCAGTTGGCGAAGGTGTTTCCGAACGCCGCATCACGTTCGGTCCGGGGTACCGCATCTACTTTGGCCGGGACGGTGATGAATGGATCATCCTGCTTGCGGGCGGCACGAAGAAGCGTCAGCAACGCGACATTGAGGATGCAAAAACGAACTGGGCCAATTACAAGGCCCGAAAACGGGCGGAGACACGAGCAAAGAAAACAACCCACAAGCCTTCGGGACGGACGCCGAGGGGGAAAGAGAAATGACATGGCACTCACGAGAGAGTTCATCAACACAATCAAAGAGAAGGCGGACAACGATCCGGAGTTTCGCGTGTCGATGCTTCGGTCGGCCGTTGCTGCTTTCATAAACGGTGAGGCGGCACTTGGGCGGTTGACGCTTCGCGACTACGTCAACGCAACGATCGGTTTTGAAGGCTTGGCCAAGGGGCTTGGTGAATTCAAACCACAAAGTCTCATGCGAATGCTGAGCAAGGATGGCAACCCACGATCTGAAAACCTATCTGCCATCCTTGCTTACCTGCAAAAACACGAGGGCGTGTCACTCGATGTGGTCTCCGTGGACAAACCGCGAGAACTTGAAAATGCTTGAACGATTGGCTTCGATGGGACTCGAGACTTTGAAGGACGCCGAAGCCATTCGTTGCGTTCACCGCACCCCGAGATGGATGACGTTGGAGCTGATTGGTCGTCGTCCGGTTCCACCCAGCCCGCAGGTGAAGGGAATTTGCCACAGCCGTTTGATAGCCCCTCGATGTGGTAGTCGATTGCAGTGGGCGTATTCTGGATGTGGCGCAGCGGTGCGCGTTCTACAAGCTTGCGTTCAAATTGGCCTTCTCTGGACGTGGGGATTTCTCGCCGCATCATCGACGACGGCCCCGTCCGGGGCGGCCTGGTGATGTCCGCCAACGTTCTCGGGGCTTCCACCCCGAGCTAGTGAAGTCGGCCCCGTCCGGGGCGAAGTTTTGAGAATGGCTCCGGGGGAGCCCGCGTTGATAGCTCGGGGCGGAAGCCCCGAGGCCGCTGCCAACAGCGGCAGGGAATCGTTTGATCAACGAATCACGGTGTTTTTAGCCAATACACCCGGCGGGGTTCGAACCCACAACCTTCGGCTTCGGAGGCCGACGCGCTATCCAATTGTGCCACGGGTGCTTGGGGATGAGTCGGGCTCATCCTGAGGGTTGATTGTGACCGATCCCAGCAGTTTGGAACAGATGACTGGTGCCGTTGATTTCAAGGAGCATGGTTGAGAAACGGTCGTGCTCGATTGCTGGTGTCTGCCTCTGATCCGTCGGTGCGCTACGCGACCGATGGCGACCGTCTGAAATCCCTGACGGGATTGCGTGGGAACCGGGGCCAATGCACAAACGGCTCACATGCTCGGAGGCACTTGTATGCTTCGCTCGAAAAGTAGTCTTTCACTCGGGCGTTTGGGTCCCGAAGGGAAACGCGGCCGGGTGTGTTGCGGACGCAGGCGATGGAGTCAGTTCGTGTGGCGGCGGTGCTGGGGATGGTCCACCAGGGCGATGCGGAGGTCGCAGACGTTGGTGCCGGTGGGCCCGGTGAGGAGCAAGCCGCCGACTTGCCGCAGAAAGCTGTGCGAGTCGTTGCGTCGCAAGGCGTCGTGGACGTCGAGACCAAGCTCGACAATTCGACGATGGATGCTGCCGTCAATCATTCCGCCCGCGGCGTCGCTGGGGCCGTCTTCGCCGTCGGTGCCGCCCGACAGAATCGCGAGCCGTGACCATTGATCGTCGGATAGATTCAGTTCCAAGAGGCGAGCGTAGGCGGCCAGGACCAGTTGCCCGTTGCGGCCTCCGATGCCTCGGATGGACGCGTCTGCAAGGGAGACGGTGGGTTCGCCGCCGCTCAGGAAGGCGTCTTGTCGGTGCACGGCCGGGTCGGCTTGCAGCATCGTCAGTGTTAGGTCAGCGAGGTGCCTGCCCACGGTTTCCGCCTCGCCTTCGGATTGGCGATGGCAATGCATCACGTGGTTGTAGCCCAGCGATTCCGCTTCGATTCCGGCTGCGTCGACCGCGACGGCGTTGTTGCCAAGCACGAACGTGGAATGGTCGGCAGCCGCGATGGAGGACGCAGGGTGGTCGGCGGCTCGTTTCAGATGTTCACGAACGAGACTGGGGAGTTGGTGATCAGGATCAAAATGGTCCAAGACGGCCAGGGCATCGATTGCCGTGGAGGTGTCGGGCACGGTCGGGCCAGACGCGATCAGATCGAGCGGGTCGCCGAGGACATCCGAGAGGATCAGGGTAAGAAACTGACCGGCTTGGTTGGCTCGCAGGAGTCCACCGCCTTTGACTTCGCTGAGGTGTTTGCGGACGGTGTTGAGGGCCACGATGTCGGCGCCGTGCGAGCTGAGCCAACGCGTGACCGTCAGTTTGTCATCCAGCGAGATGCCGGGGGATGGTCGACATAGCAGCGCGCTGCCACCGCCGGAGATCAACCCGATCACGAGGTCACGAGGACTGGCGTCGGCGACCAGTTGCAGGATCCGATCGGTGCCTTCGATGGCGGCGATCGTGGGCTCGTTGACGCCCGCCGGGCGAGCTTCCTGGATCGTGATGCCGGGCAGGTCGCGGTGGCATCCTTCGGGCACGTTGACATGCCCGATGACGGGAAAGTCTTCGCCGCTGTCGGTGGTCAGGTTGTTCTGGATGACTTCCGACAAACCCGCGGCCATCGCCGCGGAGGCTTTGCCGGCACCGACAACCACCACGCGATCGAAGGAGTCTTTGCGAATCGAGTGCTCAGCGATCAGCATCGCGGTCTCATCGAAGGAGACCGCATCGATGATCAGACGGTCTCCCAGAACCGCTTCGACGCCATGTGAGAACATGGCTCGGGCGTCCTTCAAGAGCGTTCCGGGAGTCATCGGGTTCACGCGGTGCCGTTGGGGTCGAAGTAAGTCGGCTCGTTGCCTTCTTTCCACTTGATGTTGCAACCAATCGATGGTCGTTGTTCCGCCTTGGGCGAGCGGCCCGCGATGGTTTCGTCGAGTGCCGCACGCAGGTCCGCGCCGGTGACCGGCAGGTCGGACTTGGGGCGGCTGGCGTCGAGCTGGCCGCGGTAGGTCAGTTTGTGATCGGCATCGAACAAGAAGAAGTCGGGTGTGCAGGCGGCTCCGTAGGCGATGGCGACCGATTGGTCTTCGTCCAAGGCATATGGAAATCCGTAGCCACGAGATTCCTTTTCGGCCTTCATGGCATCGAAGTCATCGTCGGCGTACTTCGCAATGTCATTGCTGTTGATGCCGACGACGCCGACGCCATGCTGCATGTACTCATCGGTCAGCAACTTGAGTTGCTCGGCGACGTGTTTGACGTACGGGCAGTGATTGCAAAGGAAGATGACCAGCAAGGCCTTGTGGTCCTTGAAGTCGGCGAGCGTGACCGTTCCGCCATCGGTTTCGGGCAGCGAAAAGTCAGGGGCGGCAGTGCCCAGTGGCATCATCGTCGAAGCGGTGCGAACCATGGGAAGTCCTTGGGGAGGAGGAGTTGAAGTTAGCAGTTAGCAGTTAGCTAGGAGCTAGTTCGAATGCTTTTTGATTTCGTCGAGCAAGCGTCCGGGGCTGCCCATGGCGTTGTAACCACCGTCCACGTGCAGGATTTCGCCGCTGATTCCGGAGCTGGCATCGCTCAGCAGGAACGCACCAGATTTTCCGACTTCTTCGTGAGTCACGTTGCGGCCCATCGGTGCCATGTGTTCGTACATGGTCAGCATTTCTTCGACGCCAGCGGCACGTCCGGCCAGGGTGCGGATGGGGCCGGCGGAGAGGGCGTTGACGCGGACGCCGCGGGCGCCCATGTCAAAGGCCAGGTAACGCATGGAGGCGTCCAGAGCGGCTTTGCAGACGCCCATGACGTTGTAGCCGGGGACGCACTTTTCGCCGCCGTAGTAGGTCATGGTCAGCACGGAACCGCCCGGATTCATGATGGGCTCCGCAGCGGCGGTGACGGCCAGCAGTGAAAAAACGCTGGCTTCCATGGCCAATTTGAAGCCGGCACGCGAGGTGTGCATCGTTTCGCGGCCCAAATCGTCGCGGTCCGCGAAGGCGATCGAGTGCAGCAGGAAGTCAATTTTTCCGAAGGTTTTCTCGGTGTGCTCAAAAACGGTGCGGATGTCGTCGTCGTTATTCGCGTCCATGGGTAGGAGGAATTCGGCATTGTCTTCCAGATCCGTCAATTTGGAGACACGGCGTCGATTGCGTCGTTTTTCGTCGTCAGCTCGGTCGGGAAGGTGCGTGAAACCGCATTTGCCGCCCTGTTTCAGGATTTCTTGAGCGATCGCCCACGCGATCGAATGGTCATTGGCGACCCCGATGATCAGCCCTTTTTTTCCTTCAAATTGCATCTTCAACCTTTTCGGCTTAGTTCTATTTGTTTGTCCGACGGTGAACATCATCGCGGCGGTTTCCAAGACCGACAAGCCGACGTTCGTAACTGGGACACCGACGCGTGATTGGTTACTCATCCCCCACTATTGTCAAAGCACCTTCAACCATGGAACGGTCGCACACGGCTTCGCCCCCACTCGCTTCCCCGGTCACTTCGGAGGGCTCGATGACGCACACCCGTGCGATGTCATCGTTCATGCCCGTTCTGCTGGGGCTGGTTGGGAATCGGGCGACTTTGCGAGGCGGGATCGTCAGTCAAATCCAAGATCGCTGGCAGCCCACGTATTGGACGGGTGACCGCTGGAGCGAGGCGGAATCTTTGGCCAGCCAAGCGGTGGCCGACGATCAAACCGTCACGGCCGAGGGCTTCGCGGCGGTGGGAGTTCAGGTTGCTCCGGGCTGTGACACGACCGATTCGGCCGCGGCTGAATCGGGCGGATCCGCAGATCCGTCGAGCCAAGAAATTTTGCCCGGCGTCGGCAGCGATGCGATTGTGTTGTCGGTGGACGGCCGGCCGGCGGATGCCAGCACCCTGGCAATGTTGGCCACTGCTTTGGGCCGTTTTTTGTGGTTGCAACGCAATCATCAAAATGACGCTCGCCGGCTGTGGCAAACCTCCAAAATGTTGCAGCACGCGGCTGTGTGGCAGCAGCTGGACAGCGACGAGAAATTGTTGGCTTCCATGGCCGACTGCGCTTGCGAAGTGCTGAACTGCGAACGAGCCACGATCTTTCTGTGGGACAAACGCACCAAGAAGCTGATCGGGCGACCGGCGATTGGAATCGAAGGCGGTGTTTTGGAAGTCGAAGACAACGCGGGGATCGTTGGCGAAGCCTTGCACAGCGGCAGCCCCCGATGGTGGTCCGCCGGTGGGACCGACGAAGGCCGCGTCAACCGACGAATCGATCAGGCCCAGAATTTCACGACACGGTCGTTGCTGGCCGTCCCGATGGTCAACGCGCGCAACCAAGTCATTGGCGTGTTTGAGGGCATCAACGCTCGCCCCGGAGATCACCGCAACGAGAGCTTTGATGCAGCGGACGTTCGGACGTTGACCGAATTGGCGATGCACGCTTCGATTGCGATTGATTCCTATCGAACGCGAACGAATCTGACGGAAACGCGTGACCGGTTGGTCGAGCAAGCTGCCCTGTCCAAGCCGCTGATTGGCAACCACCATTCCATTCAAGAGATCCGCCGGAACGCCACCAAGGTGGCGCCCACCGATCTCAGCGTTCTGGTGCTGGGCAGCAACGGAACGGGCAAAGAAGTGCTGGCCCAAAACATTCACTATCAGAGCGAGCGTCGCAACGGGCCGTTCGTCGCCGTCAACTGCGCGGCTTTGGTCGAAACGTTGCTGGAAAGCGAACTGTTTGGGCACGAGAAAGGGGCGTTCACCGACGCCTCGGACACTCGTGTGGGCAAGTTTGAACTGGCCAACGGAGGCACGTTGTTCCTGGATGAAGTCGGCGACATGAGCGCTGGCGGGCAAGCCAAGTTGCTGCGGGTTCTGGAAGAGAAGGTCGTGGTCCGCGTCGGTGGGTCGCGTCCGATTCCGGTGGATGTTCGCGTGATCGCGGCGACCAACCAACCGCTGCAAGAGCTGATCACCACGAAACGCTTCCGCGAAGATTTGTTCTTCCGGTTGAATGTTGTCTCGCTGACATTGCCGCCGTTGTCGCGGCGGGGCGAAGATGTGATGGAGTTGGCCGAGCATTTCTTGATTGATTTTTGCCGGCAAATTGGCCGAGCGGTGCCGACGTTTGCTCCCTGTGCTCGTGATGCGATGCTGTCGCATGATTGGCCAGGCAATGTGCGGGAACTGCGCAATACGGTCGAGCGAATTTGTTATCTGACCACGACCGATGTGGTTCGAGCGGATGATTTGATGATGTCCCCCTCGGCATCTCGTCCAGCGACGGTCGCACCGATGATGGGTGATGTGGACGGCAATTTGAACTCGGCCACGCGGGTGTTTCAGGTTCAGCACATCGAGCGTTTGATTGCGTCGTGCGGCGGCAACATGACCGAAGCGGCCGGCAAATTGGGGCTGCATCGATCCAACTTGTATCGCAAGATGCGTCAGCTCGGGATGCCGACGTCCGGCTCATGAGTTGGATCAAACAAGCCCGATGACGGAGAGGGGGGCGGCGTCGAGCCATTGTCCCAATTGTTCTTGGTTGCGAGTTGATCGAGGAGTGATTCGAGACAGTCATTCCGCGAGGACTCGGGGGAACAATTGGGGCAATGGCTCGATCGGGTCTGGGCTGACTCAACCACCGCCCACGCACTATCTTGGGAGGCATGAACACTCCCAAACAATCTTTTCACGCGTCTGAATTCGGTGAGCTCGCGTGCACCGTGGTCGACGGCTCGGATGAGCCTTGGTTGCCTGTCATTCTCTGTCATGGTTACGGAGCCCCTGGCGATGACTTGGTCGGGTTGACGGACTACCTGGTCAGCAAGCTGGGTGATGCCGCCAAAGCGGTTCGGTTTGTGTATCCCGTCGCACCCGGTGACTTGGCGGACCAGGGCATGCCGGGCGGTCGAGCGTGGTGGCCACTGAACATGGCATCGCTTCAGCAGCTTTTGCAGACTTCCCAGTTTGACCAACTGCACGATCAAACGCCTCCGGGGATCGAGTCTGCCAGCGACCAATTGGTGTCGACGATTCAGGCGGTTTTGAGCAGCATGCCCGCGGATCCGCCGGCCGGATCCAACGAGCAGCCAGGCACGACGAAGTCGTCTCGGCCGTATGTTTTGGGCGGATTTTCCCAGGGCGCGATGGTGAGCATGAACGCGGCGTTGACCGGCGACATCCCTCCCCCGAATGTTTTGGTGCAATTCTCCGGTACATTGGTGTGTGGGCCGAAGTGGCGCGAGGCAGCGTCGAAGTCCGGAGGCGGCCGTTTGAAAGCGACGCGAGTGCTGCAGTCGCACGGAACGCTGGATCAAATCTTGCCGTTTTCCAGTGCCGCGACGTTGGCGGACACGTTGCATGAGGAAGCCGAGGAGTGGGACTTCCGAGCGTTCCAGGGACCGCACACCATCGAGGCGGGTACACTGGACGCGTTGGCCGAATGGATTCTTGAATTGACGGATCGCAAGTGACGTTTTTTAACGCAACGTTGATCCTGGGGACGCTGGCGGCGGTGGTGCCGATTGCATTGCACCTGCTGGCTCGTCGTGAACCGCAGCGCGTTGTGTTTCCCGGGGTTCGGTTTTTGCGACCCAAGCTGAGTTCCCAGCGAAGTCGGTTGCGAATCCGTCGGTGGTGGTTGCTGGCGCTTCGTGTGTTGGCAGTCATCGCGTTGGCGGTTGCATTGGCTCGGCCGCACATCGATTCGGCATTGTCATCGACGTGGTGGACGGTCGGTCTGATGGGGCTGACCGGAGTCGGTTTTCTAGTTTTGGCCAGCCTTGCGGTTGCTCGTGGAATGGGGCGGTCGTTGGCCATTGGCGTGGCGGTGGCCGGCTTGGTCGCATTGCTTGCATCGTTGTTTCTGGGCACACGAACGTGGGCGACATCGGGTGAGCTGTCCGAAGGCAATGAGCAACCCGTCGCGATGGCGTTGTTGATCGACAATGGGCCCTCGGCGATGCGATCGGTTGCCAGTTCGGATGGAACGAATTCCAGTCGGCTGGACCAAGCGATTCGCGAAGCGGCGACAGTGATCGAACGTTTGCCAGAGGGAAGTCGTTTGGCGGTGTTGGACCGCTCCGCGACACCGATCGGGTTTGCGCTGGATGCCGCTTCGGCGAGGTTGCGTTTGTCGCAAATGAAACCGCTGGCCAATCCACTGCCGGTGCAAGAACGCATGGACGCGGCGGTCGAGTTGTTGCGGTCCAGCGATTTGCCGGGCAAGCAATTGGTGGTGGTGTCGGACTGGAACGCGGCGTCGTGGAAGCCCTCTGCGCAAACACCCGCGATGCAATTGGAAGACGTTGCAATCTCAATGTTGCAAGTCGCTGCCAGTGATGATGGCAGTGCAGGTGCTTCGGAAGGGGCTTTGATCAATCGCTTTTTGTCGCCACCGAAGTTGATCGATGCGGCTCCGGCACCGGGGGTCTCGATCCCCATTTCGGTCTCTGTTGGGATGGAATCGTCAGCGAGCGAAGGCCAATCACTCAATGTGACGGTGCAGTTGAGTTTGTATGAACGCGATCCATCGTTGCCCGTGATTCGTGACGGTGAGTTGGTGCTGCCGAGACTGCGCGGGGTGGACCGAGCTTCGGCAACGGTTGTTGCGGGAGCCAATGTGGAGTTGGTTCTGACATTGCCACCCTTGGACTTGGGGACTCATCACGCGGTGGTTGAGCTGGTGGGAGACGATGCGTTTGAGTGGGATGATCGACGTTTTTTGACACTCAACATTCCCGTTCCGCCGCGAGTGCTGTTGGTGGGTGAGAACGCGGATGAACGCAACGAGCTTGGACTCGCTTTGACAGCACCCAAAGCACCGGATGATGACGGGGCAGGATTTCGTGTTGCCGGGGTGGCCTACTCGGATTTGTCGGCGGTTGATTGGCAGCTGATTGATGCGGTGGCGATGATCGACCCGCCGATCCAAATCGACGCGGCATCGCAATCGGTCGTTTCGGGCAATGGGCTGACCAAGAACACCGTCGACCAGTTGATGGAGTTGGCTCGTCGCGGTGGAGGCGTGGTCATGATGATGGGGCCGTCAACGGAGGTCTTGGGTGTTGCGCGGCCGAACAATCAAACGGACGAGGTGGATCGGTTGTTGCCGCCTTTGGTGCGCTCGTGGCGAGTGCCGGCGCCAGGGGAGTTTTGGGAAGAGCGTCTGCCTTCGCACCCGATCTTGCGACCGCTGACCTTGCTCGATGATCAGCCGCCGTGGAGTTCCTTCCCTGTCAATCGCTACTGGCAAACCGAACCCAATGTGGATGCCGGTTGGCAGACGGTGGTCCGCTACGCCGGGACTCAGCACCCTGCCATCCTGGCTCGCACAATTGAGTCGGATGAATCAAGTGTGAAATCAGGTCGCGTCGCGGTGCTCACCACGCCCTTGCCGGCGTTGTCGAAGAAGACGCGATCGTGGAACCAGATGTTCACGGCCGCTGACGCTTGGCCCGCGTTTGTGATCTGGCGTGGACTGATGCAGTGGGCGACCGGAGTATCCGACCAAGCGACGACGGTCTTGGTGGGGGCAACCGCCGTGGTCCCTGAAACGGATGCTGCGAATCGGATTCAGCGTGCTTCCAGTCCGGCGGAGAGCACCACGGTTGCAATGACGGAACCAACGGTTCGGTTGTACTCACCGCTGGCAGTGGAAAGTGCGTTTGGCGGTGAACCCGCCGTCAGCGAAGTGGATGTGGTCGAACGTGGCGGCGTGTTCCCTGAAACCAACGAAGTCGGAACCACGTTCTTGCGAGGTCCCGATTACTGGGGCGGTTACTCAACGAACTTGGATCCCGTTTGGTCGCAAGACGAACGAGTCACCGCGTCGGAGATGGATCTGCGATTCGGGGTCGAACAGTGGATGCCATCGGATTCTGGGGAGCGATTGTCAATCCAAGGTCGAGTGGGAGGTTCGCCTCAGGTGTCGTTGCACGGACCGATGATGTTGCTGGCCGTGATCGTGTTTCTCGCCGAGCAGTTGCTGAGCAATCGCTTTTACCGCACATCGGGAGCGGCCACGTGAGTTGGAGCCTGGACCCGATTTATGATTCGCTGCCAATTGCGTTGCTGTTGGTGGGTTTGATCGTGGCGATGCTGTTCACGATCCTGCCTCCGGGAGTGAGCGGGCGTCGCAGGCAGAGTCTGTTGTTGCTGCGTGGCTTGGCATCCGTCGCCCTGGCGTTGGTGTTGCTTCGACCGGCACTCGTTCGATCAGACAATCGTCCCGCGGCAGCGACACTGGCCATCGCCATCGATACGTCGGCCAGCATGAGTTTGCCATCCGATGGATCGGAGAGCCGCTGGGACCAGCAACGTCGGGCGCTGGAACGACTGGCGGGAGGTCTGTCGGATTCCGATCAAGCATTGCAAGTTGTTGTGATGGGGTTTGATACTTCAGCCAACGTGATCGGTGAGAGTGGAACAAGCGAACTGGAGACGTTGGCAAGCCGTGTTGGCACGGTCGAGCATTCCGGCAAAGAGACCGATTTGTCATCGCCGTTGTTGATGGCCATGAACCGAGGGCGAAACAGCCCGCTGACGGGAGTCGCTGTCTTGAGTGATGGGACGCAAGTCACCCAACGAACGGAAGGCGACGAATCGTCGCAACCAGATCCACGTCGAGAAGCCCGCTTGGTCGGAGCGATGGGCGTCCCCATTTGGACGATCCCGTTGGGGCCTCCCGCGGAGGCGTCGCGTCAGATCGATTTGGCCATTGAATCTTTGCCCGAGACGTTTCGCATGTTCACTGGCAATGAATCCAGTGTGTCGTTTGATGTTCGCACGCGTGGCATCGTGCAGTCGCCCGCCAAAGTTTCACTGCAGTGGATCGATTCGGCGGGTCAAACCGCGATTGCCGCGACTCGCACGGTCACGCCCGATTCGATGGAGCAAACCATTGCGATCGAAGTGCCCGTGCTGGCTCCCAAGCCAGGCCAATATCGATTGGTGGCCAGCGTCGAGACTCGATCGGGCGAGACGATCACGGACAACAATTCACAGGTTGCGTTCGTCGACGTTCGCGAAGGTGGCGGGCGTGTGTTGTACGTTGAAGGGACGCCGCGACTGGAGCAAAAGGATCTTCGCTGGGCACTGGGTCGATTCCTCGATTTGGAACTGACGTATCGATGGATCCCACGCGACACCGTCGGTGCCTGGCCGATCGATCTGGCGGATGATTTCAGCCGTGGTCGTTACGACGTGGTGATCCTTGGCGACCTGCATTCCGCTGCGCTCGGCAATGCGCAACTGCAAGAATTAGCGGACTCGGTTGGGGAAGGCACCGCGTTGATCATGCTCGGTGGCGAGCACACGTATTCACGAGGCGGTTACGCGACGACACCGCTCGCAAGCGTTCTGCCGGTGCAATTGGATGATCGGCAACGACAAACGCCGGGGCCGCTGAGTGCATCGGATCGATTGACGAGTGGTGCGGACCCCACGCGGCAATCGGTGAGTTTGCAACCTGCCGATCCGCATCCGATCACATCGATCCAAGCGAGCCACCAGGGCAGCCCGATCAGTTGGTCGAGTCTGCCACCGATGCCGGGAGCCAATCGATGGCCTGGGGTTCGAGTGGCTCCGGGGGTTCAAGTTTTGTTGCAAACCGCCAGTGACGAACCGATGATGGTCGTCGGTGAATATGGTCGCGGCCGAGTCGCCGCGCTGGCGTTTGATTCCACTTGGACGTGGCGACGTGCAGGGCTGGGTGATTTTCATCGGCGGTTCTGGCGTCAGTTGATCCTTTGGTCGCTGGCCCGAGAGGATTCTTCCCAGCAAGCGATTCAGTTGGAGTTGTCACCGCGGCGGTTTGTGGCAACGGAGGCGCCTTCGTTCACCGCAACGATGCAAGGCGATCTTTCGTCGCTGCCCAATGGTGCATCGCTGCAAGCGGAGGTGAATCTGGCTTCGGGGGACACAATCGTCGTGCCGATGTCGAGCACCACCTCGACGGGTGAGTCTTCGGTTTCCTTGACGGGGCAGTTGCCACCGATGCCGGCCGGGTTTCACCGCTTGCGTGTGGCTGCGGGCGGGCAAGGTGCTTCATCCGAATCCGGGGAGACGATCGAGCCGGCTGAGGTTGCATTTCAGGTGCTCGACGACACGCGAGAATTGACGGCGTCGGCGACGGATCATGCATTGCTTCGCCAGATGGCTTCGGCCACATCGGGGGCAGGCGGGCAGGTGTTTGATCCGGACCAGATGGACGATTTGGTCGAATTGATCCAGTCACGCCGGACGGAGTCCACCCGAACGGTGATCGAAAAGTTTCGATTGGGTGACGGACCGCTGAGCGGTTGGCTCATTTTCCTATTGTTTGCCGGGGCTTTGTCAGTCGAGTGGTTCCTGCGCCGTCAATGGGGTTTGGCATGAGCGACGGATGCGTTCAACTGATGGTCCTTCCTGCCTGATCTCCCACCTCGATTGCCGCCCTTTTTTAGGACACCCGCATGCAACCGTTTGATCTTCATCCACGAACGCGAATCGTGTTTGGGCCGAACGTTTCGAATCAGATCAATGGGCTGGCTCGTTCGCTCGGCGGGGTGCTGAGTTCAGGGCGTCCTCGAGTCTTGGTCGTTTGCGATCCGGGAATCGTTGCCGCGGGGCATTTTGATCGCATCACCGGTTTGCTCCGCGAGAGCGACTGGGAGGTGCAGTCCTTTCATGACTTCGCCGAAAATCCGACGTCTGAGATGGTCGATGCGGGCGTGAGCGTGGCCGCGGATTTCCAGCCTGACCTGCTGATTGGGCTGGGGGGCGGTAGCAGCATGGACTGCTCCAAAGGCATCAACTTCGTTTACAGCTGCGGTGGTCGCATCCACGACTACCACGGGGTCGGAAAAGCGACGGCGGAGATGTTGCCGATGATTGCGATTCCCACCACGGCGGGAACCGGCAGCGAAGCCCAGAGCTTTGCGCTGATCAGCGATGCGGAAACGCACGTGAAGATGGCTTGCGGCGATCCCAAGGCCGCGTGCCGGATCGCGTTGTTGGATCCAACGTTCACGTTGACGCAGCCACGCGGGGTGACGGCGCTGACCGGCATCGATGCGATTTCGCATGCGGTCGAAACCTATGTCAGCAAAAAACGAAACGTGATGTCGACAACATACAGTCGACGTGCCTTTGGATTGTTGGCCCGGTCCTTCGTTCGCGTGTTGCAAGTTCCTGATGACTTGGAAGCTCGCTCGGCGATGCAGCTGGGGGCGTGCCTGGCTGGCATGGCGATCGAAACATCGATGTTGGGCGCGGCGCACGCCACGGCCAATCCTTTGACTGCCCGGCATGATGTCGTGCACGGGCAGGCGGTTGGTCTGATGTTGCCCGCGGTGGTTCGGTTCAACGGAACCGTTCACGCGGATTGGTACGCCGAGTTGCTGAGAGAGCTGGAACCTTGTAGCGAGGTTTCCGAAGCGCCGACGCGATTGGCGGAGCTGATTGAGGAGTGGATGCGGGCAGCGGACCTCGCGACAACGCTGGATGATCTTTCGATCCCAACATCGGACATCGGTTTGTTTGTCGAAGATGCCTTGAAGCAATGGACCGGAACCTTCAACCCAATCGAGCTCGACGAAGACTCCACGCGAGCGCTGTATCGCGAAGTGGTTTAGTGATCTCTTAAAAACAGCCACGAAGTGTCGGCGAATTTCGTCCCGTTGGGACTGGTGTGGGAGTCTTAGCCACGAAGTGGTGGCAGGTTGTAGCCATCGGCGTGAGCCGATGGAAACTGGTGTGGGAGTCTTAGCCACGAAGTGGCGACAGGCTGTAGCCATCGGCGTCAGCCGATGGAAATCGGGCGGCGATGGAATCATCCAGTCCTGAAGGGACGGCAGGTCGCATGCCGTTTCCAACACCTGTCGCCCCTTCAGGGCTTTTGTTTCTGGTGCGTTGTTTTCCGATCCACGGGTTCACACCCGTGGCGACAACCTGTCGTCCCGTTGGGACTGGTGCGGGAGTCTTAGCCACGAAGTGGCGGCATGATGGAGCCACCGGCGCCAGCCGATGGAAACTGGTGTGGGAGTTTTAGCCACGAAGTGGCGGCAGGCTGTAGCCATCGGCGTGAGCCGATGGAAATTGGGCCGCGATGGAATCATCCAGTCCTGAAGGGACGGCAGGTCGCATGCCGTTTCCAAACACCTGTCACCCCTTCAGGGCTTTTGTTTCTGGTGTGTTGTTTTCCGATCCACGGGTTCGCACCCGTGGCGACAACCTGTCGTCCCGTTGGGACTGGTGCGGGTGTTTCAGCCACGAAGTGGCGGCAGGATGTAGCCACCGGCGCTAGCCGATGGAAACTGGTGTGGGAGTCTTAGCCACGAAGTGGCGACAGGCTGTAGCCATCGGCGTCAGCCGATGGAAATCGGACCGCGACAGAATCATCCAGTCCTGAAGGGACGACAGGTCGCATGCCGTTTCCAAACACCTGTCACCCCTTCAGGGCTTTCGTTTCTGGTGTGTTGTTTTCCGGTCCACGGGTTCACACCCGTGGCGACAACCTGTCGTCCCGTTGGGACTGGTGCGGGTGTTTCAGCCACGAAGTGGCGACAGGCTGTAGCCATCGGCGTCAGCCGATGGAAATCGGTGTGGGAGTCTTAGCCACGAAGTGGTGACAGGATGTAGCCATCGGCGTGAGCCGATGGAAATTGGGCCGCGACGGAATCATCCAGTCCTGAAGGGACGGCAGGTCGCATGCCGTTTCCAACACCTGTCGCCCCTTCAGGGCTTTTGTTTTCTGGTGCGTTGTTTCACTGTCCACGGGTTCGCACCCGTGGCGACAACCTGTCGTCCCGTTGGGACTGGTGCGGGCGTTTCAGCCACGAAGTGGCGATAGGTTGTAGCCATCGGCGTCAGCCGATGGAAACCGGGGCACGACTGGTTGGGCACTGGTTCGGTCAATCACTCCGCGTTCCACCACCAGCGATCGCTGGGGCGTGCGTCGACGAGTTCACCGTAGTTGGCCAAACTTGGTCGGGGCAGCATTTGAGTCGGCAGCAAGTCGGAAGGTTCGACGCTGACGCCGCCGCTGGCCAAAATCAGTTGATGCATTTTGTTGCGGTGCCGATATCGATGCAGGACTGCGATCGAGTCCACTTGCGTTGGCGTTGCCAGTTGGGAGGATCGTCGGGAGGCGAAATGCAGCAGCGCTCGTTGCAAGGTCGCGTGGTCGTTTTGAGGCGACACCGTTGTCGAATTTCGCTGGCTGCTTTGTGCCCAGAGTTGTCCCAAGGCGGTGGCTTGGTAGACCGACTCGAGAGCGCCGTAGAGCGGGTAACGAGTTCGGATCGTTGGCCACTGTTGGTTGAAGTGATCCACAAAGGCTTCCGTGGATGGATCCAAGACCACGTTGCCGCGTCGGCCGGTCAGCAACGCCAATTCATTCTCGCCACTGAGTTGCAATGGCGTGCCCGACAACTGCCAGAGGTGGGCGGAATCAGCCCGCTCATGTTGGACTTCCAAGGCTTGCCCGGTGAACCACAATCGAAGCAACAGGTCGGCCGGCGGTGAGTTGCCCGCGGTGGCTTGAATCGTTTGCAAGTAGTTGCGGACTCCGTCGGGCATGTCTTCCTCGCCGAGTGCCAAACGTTTCATGTGGCGGTCGGCTTCGATCAGCAGCCAAGCGATTTCATGATCCGCGGAGGTTCCGAAGACGTGGATGTCTTGCCGTCCCAGGGCTTCGGCCAACGACTCCGCGGCCAGTCCCATGGGGACGTCGCCGGAAACGATGGACCGACCGAGAGCGGTCGCTTTCTTCAGGCCAGCTGGTGTGGGATCGATCGTGCAACCAAACGGTTGTTGGTGAAGCGCTGCCGACAATCCAACGGCGAGCGAAGTCAGGTTCATGGGTGGAAGCCCCGAGCGTCGATCGACTTGCCAACCGTTGACTTGCTCGAATCCGCCGACGGTGCCGGCCAAGACAATGTCGTCATCGGTCAGCAGGACCAGCGAAATCTTGGACAATCCACCGGCATGTCCCAGTGCATCGTTGTTCGAGTTCCGCTCCGGAGCAGAGGATGAATTCAGGTTCTCGGCAGCCAGTGCTTGCATCCATCTTCGTACGGACACACATCGGATCTTGGCGGGCGATGTCCAGTGTTCCGGAACCAGAGTTGAGACATCGTCGCGAAAGTTTGCCGCGTCCAACATCAATGCGGTTGCGTGCTTCTTCCATTGGGCGGATTGGGGATCCGGTTTGGCGTTGTTTTCGACTTCGCGAAGCAGTCCATCGGGAGCGACCACGATGCCAGCGGGGTACGGCGCCATCGTTCCGACGCCGCCAAGTGCTTCCCAGGATTCGGGTTCGATCGTGGTTTGAATCAGTTGCATCAATTGGCTGAAATCAGCCAGAGATTGACCACCGGCTGCGCCTGGGTCTGGATTGGCACCTGAGGGAAGAGCGACATCGGGGCCGAAGCCTCCGGGGACGAGCGGTCCACTGTTGTCTTGGGCCAGTGAGCTGGGGGATCCAATGAAGGCAATCCAGGCGAGCAGCAACACACTGGCGAGAAGCTTTTTCCAAGCGGACATCGTGACACCCCGAGAAGACGGCGAAGAGAAGGCGGTGCTTCTAGCCTAACGGTTGGCATGCCCGTAGGACAGCAAAAGTTGGTGAGCTTTGCGGTCTCGGTGGCTGACTCGCATCGAAGTCGTGACGCGTTCAGCGGGGGGGCCGACGCGAACGCGGCTTGGACGGGCAAGAGTGCCAATCCTGCATGCGCTAGAACCTCGTTGACGATTGAATCGGCAAGCTGTAGCGCGGCGGGTGTAGGTCCGTCCCTGCCTGGCGGGGCTGGTCGGACGTCTGGGAGTCTTGCCGGAGTGGTTGGACGACTCGCTTTGTTCCAAAGCATTGGTTGGGTGCCAGGTGATAACCTGGCCTACGACGAAGGGCTGCCTAGCCGATGGCGCCTCGGTCTCCGGTGGTGGCCAGGGTCAAGTCCGCGGCGTAGCAGTCGACCAGCGTGCCGAGGTTGGCGCTGCGGTCGATTTCTCGAAACGTTCGCAACGTGCGGTCAAGTCGCCGGTGGGTGGCAGGGTCGTATTCCCCCGCGTTGGCATCGGATCGCAGTTGCCGGCGGTAGTGTTGGACGGCGATTGAAAACACATCGCGAAGTGCCGCTCGTCGTTTGGGCACGTCTTTGCTGATCGAATCGAGGTGCCCATTGATCAAGCGAGCAATGGCCGTTGGGTCGGGCACGGGAGCGGCGAGTTGATTCCAAAGGGCTTCGCGAATTTGTTCGCCGCCCCCGCGGGCCAGTCGTGCGGCGACGTGCATGTCGCCGGCCGAGAGTTCGATCGCAGCGTCCAAGGCGTCGTCGGAAATGGGAGGCAGGGGTTCGTCTTCGTGTTGCGATTGATAGTGATCGAGTTGTTTTCGCAGCAGGTTTCGGCCGGCCTCACCGACGGGTGTTTGGAAGCGAAGGATTTGGCATCGCGAACGAATGGTTGGAAGCTGGCGTTGTTCGCTGCTTCCGATCAAGATGATCAACGCGTTGGCCGGCGGTTCTTCCAGCGTCTTCAGCAGGCAGTTGGCGCCTTCTTCGTTGAGGAAGTCCGCGTCGTGCAGAATCGCGACTTTGCGTTGAGCTTGCATCGGTCTCAGGTGCACGTCGTGGCAAAATCCTTCTTGCAAACGCGCGTCGACGGGTCCGATCAAGAGTTCCAACGGGATCAGCGTTTTGTCGTCTGGTTTGCGGACTTGGATGAAATCCGGATGCGTGCCCGCTCGGACTTGAATGCAGGAGGGGCATTCGCAACAAGGCGCCATGTCACGTGCCGTGCTGCGTTCACAGAGCAGTGTTTGGGCCAGCAAAATCGACGCGGAAGTTTTGCCGACACCGCTGGGGCCGACAAACAACAGGCTTCCGCCCAAGCGTCCCAGTCGGATCGCAGTGCTCAAGCCCGCGACCAAGCTGTCGTGGCCAATCAGTTCATTCCACGAGTTCAGAGGCGGCGCGTCGAGTGCGATCGCGCGCGTGGTTTTCGCGGCTTTGGGGGAGGAGCCAGAGGCTTTCTTCGCGGACACGAATCAGACGCCAGGATTGTTGTCGGGCGAGGCACTGCCATCGATCGCAGTGATCTTGTCGACGCGTTGGGAGTGGCGTCCACATTCGAAGTCGGTGCGAAGCCACATCAGGACCAATTCGTCGATGGGGCGTTCCCCGATCAAGTCACCGGGCAAGCACAGCACGTTGACGTCGTTGTGTCGCCGCGACATTTCCACGATGACTTCGTCGTAGCACGAAGCGGCACGAACGCCGTGAAATTTATTCGCGACGATTGCCATGCCAATTCCGGTGCCGCAGATCAGGATCCCGCGATCCAGTTTGCCGTCACGAATCTGCTCGGCAACGCGGATGGCGAAGTCGGGGTAGTCGACGGGGTCGGTGGAATCGGTGCCCTCGTCGCAGACCTCAAACCCTTCGCGAAGAAGCGTTTGCAGGAGACGTGCCTTGATATGCACGCCGCGATGGTCGCTGGCCAGGCCTACTTTGAGTGTCATTCCTTACTCCGAACCTGCATGCGGCTGCCTTGGTTCGTCATCTGGGCCTCCGTCGGGGCCATCGGACGGGAAAAAATCGGGAGGCAGGTCACTGAGCCAGCCTTCCAGTTCGCTTACGATCTGATCTGCACATTGTTCATACACCTCGACGGACATTCCGACGGGATCGCTGACATCGCCCCCGTCTCGCCGAAGCGTGGACACTCGTTCGGCACGGTCGGGCCAGGCCGCCACGATCGCATCTCGGTGGCGACGGGTCATGGTCAGAACCAAGTCCGCCATCGACATCAACGATTCTTCGAGCGGTTGGCTGGCGTGACCGGTCAGGTCCAAACCACGCCGACCCATGACTTCGACGGCTTGAGGGGCAGCCCCGCTGCCGTGCCCTGCTGCGACGCCAGCGGAGACGACGCGCGCGACATCTTCCCGGCCGAATTTGCGCCGCAAGGCTTCCCGGAGCAGTGTTTCCGCCATGGGGCTGCGGCAGGTGTTACCGGTGCACACGAGTGCGATGACTGGTTTGACAAATTGATTCATGGCAGCTTGTTGGATCACTCCTGTTCGCTGGACGTGCCAGTGATTGCCCGACACGCGGACCACCGTTCCTTCATCACCATAGCGACTGATGCCGTCATCGAGCAGCAGTGGCAAGGATTCGCCCGTTCCTGCGGTCAGTGCCGCCTGCAGTTTTTCCGCGGTGGTGGGCGGTGAAGCGTCCGGCAAACCGATTTCTCCCCACACCAAGGGGGCGGACAGATAACGATGAATGTGGCTGAGCAAGCGATGCTCGGAGACTCGGAATGCGACTGGCCCACCCGTGGAGGACGACCTTTGTCCGGCGCCCGCTCGCAGGGTTTCCGCGACCGTTTCAGGCAAGCAGCTCATCGCTGAAACCGAATCATCACAGTCCGCAATCAGCGTCAGCGGCCCGGGAAAGCAGCGTTCCGACATCCGTCGAGCTAGCATCGTCATTGGCATCAGGAAGTCACCGGCCGCCTCGCTGCTGCGGACGCACAAGGCAATCGAACCGGCGTCGGCGGTGGGCGCCACAAAGTCAGTCGGGTCCGCACCGGAGGACGCCGGATTGGAGGCATCTGAGTGGGTGTGCCAACCTCGGCAGGTCGCGGTCCACTGCGCCAATCGGCGGACGGCGGCAGGGCACAGCGAACTGGCGACCAGCCCATAGACCGTTTCGCTGGGGACCCCAATGACCTGGCCTTCGACCAGCGCTTGCACGCTGCGATGAACTATGTCACGCGGGTCATCGGTCGTTTGCAGGTCGTATATCATGGGCTCTGTGAAACGTGGACGATCCATCCGACCGGGATGGCCGCTAAACTAGGTTGGTCTCGAAAACGGTGAGTGCACGACGCTCGCTTCCCGTGGTGTCCAATGCCCAGGGCAAGCGACGTTCGACGCACGGGAACAGTTGTCGATTGGCCCCGTGCAGGGTGACCAGCGGGATGAGGAGGAGTCAAAATCAATTCAGAACCAAACGCTAGCGAGACTCCCTATGCTAGCGATTCGAGCTCATCGATGGCAGCCTGCATGCAAGATGGCAGGTGTCACGCTCCCCCAGGAAGCCCGCATGCACCCTCCATCACGAAACGATCCCGCTGAATCCAAAAGGATCGATCGTCGACAGGCATGTCAGCGAATGCTGGCGGGAGCGACCGGTCTGCTGGGGCTGACGGGACTGAACGGCTGTGTGGCCTCCGCCATGGGCGGGACACCCGAGTTGGTTTGGGGCCGGCGTGGGATGTCTGATGGGCGGTTCTTGAAGCCACGAGCGATGGCGATCGACCCAGACGACCAGCTTTACATCGTCGACACGACTGGTCGGATCCAAGTTTTTGACGCCGATGGTCAACATTTGCGAACTTGGAAGACACCCGAAACCGCCAACGGCCGTCCCACTGGGATGGTCTTTGACGGCGCTCGAGAACGCTTGTTGGTCGCCGACACGCATTACTACCGCATGTTGGCGTTCACTCCGGACGGCGAGTTTTTGCCCGACGATTTGATCGGCGGCACATCGGGAGACGGCCCGGGTGAATTCGCGTTTGTGACGGACATCGCGGTCGATGGCGACGGCTGCCGCTACATCGGCGAATACGGTGCCTCGGATCGGATTCAGCGATTTGATCCCGATGGCACATTCATGGCTCAATGGGGTGGGACAGGACGCGAAGTCCAACATTTTGTGCGGCCGCAAAGCTTGGTCGTCGATGGCAGCACGCTGTGGATCGCCGACTCCTGCAATCATCGAGTGCAGCGTTACGACATCTCCACCACCCAGCCAGAGTGGATCGGGGCTTGGGGGCACGAGGGCAAACAACCCGGCCAGTTTTACTATCCCTACGGCATCGCCGTGGACTCGGATGGGACCGTTTTGGTTTGCGAATACGGCAATCAACGGATCCAGCGGATGACCCCCGAAGGCGAGCCGATCTCATCGTGGGGCGCACCCGGTCACGATCCGGGACAACTTTATCAGCCCTGGGGATTGGTCGTTGATTCCAAGCGTCGCGTGCACGTGTTGGATAGCAACAACCACCGCGTGCAGCGATTCACGTTGCCGGGGTAGATTTCGAGCGACGCCGTTCAGGCGTACGCAAGAGCACGGGCAGCGGCGCGTGATGCCGCTCCCCGGAAAATCTCGCTGAACGCTCGTTTTCCGACCCCTCCCAACTTCGGAGGTCGTGCAGTTTTGAAGTACCGTGTTGCCAAGCGTTTATGATCACCCTCCCTTGGGACGTTCGAAAAATAAATGGTGGCGGGCGTCT